>JAIELO010000117.1 GCA_019752915.1 Burkholderiaceae bacterium | reverse complement strand
TCCACAGGCCAGCCCCCGCCGCCATCAGCACAGTAAACGTCGCTACCTCGCGCGAGCGGGGAACGTCGCCTTCTTCACGCGCCTGCTCGAGGCGCTTCGCTGACGCGGGTTCGGTCTTTTCTGCGTCGCTATCTTCTGCCATGGGTTCAGCCTGCTGCGGGGTTTATCTCGATCTTGCCATTATCGACTGACCATGGCAGCGCCGATCAGCCGAATACGGGCGCTTTTCCCGCCTTGCTCGTTGTTTCCGGTTGGAAATTTAAGCCTGTGCGCCGGCCTGTTTGACCGTCTGGTCAATGGCGCCGAAGATGGATTTTCCGTCCGCGTCGAACATTTCGATGCGGATGGTGTCGCCAAACGCCATATAGGGCGTGCTAGCGCTACCGTTGGCGATGATTTCCAGGCAACGTTGCTCGGCGATGCAGGAATAGCCGCGCTTGCCACCGCTATTCGACACCGTGCCGGAGCCGATAATGCTGCCGGCGCGCACATTGCGGGTCTGCGCCAGATGCGCGATCAGTTGCGGGAAGTTGAACACCATGTCCACGCCTGCCTGCGGTTTGCCGACCAGTTTGCCATTCCAGCTCGAGTGCAGCGGCAGGTGCACCTTGCCGCCCTTCCAGGCATCACCCAGTTCGTCCGGGGTCACCGCCACGGGCGAGAAACTGGTGGCCGGCTTAGCTTGCAAAAAGCCGAAACCCTTGGCCAGTTCATCGGGAATCAGGTTGCGCAACGACACATCATTTGCCAGCATCAGCAGACGGATGCGCTGCAGCGCCTGATCCGGCGTGGCGCCCATCGCGACATCGTCGGTGATCACGGCCACTTCGGCTTCGAAATCGATGCCCCATGCTTCGTGGAACAGACTGATGTCGTCGTGCGGCCCGAGCAGATCGTCGCTGCCACCCTGATACATCAACGGTTCTTCCCAGAACGAAGCAGGCAGTTCGGCCCCGCGCGCCTTGCGTACCAGCTCCACATGGTTCACGTAAGCCGATCCATCGACCCACTGACAGGCGCGCGGCAGCGGCGCCATACATTGCGTTGCATCGAAGGCGAAACTGCGCCGACCACGGCCCTGATTCAAGTCCTGATAGATGGCGTCCAGTTGTGGGGCAATAAAGCGCCAGTCATCGAGTGCCTTCTGCAAGGTCCGCGCCACGCCGTCGGCCAGCTGCGCCGTCTTCAGGTCGCGCGACACCACCATCAACTGGCCGTCGCGCGTACCATCATTCAGGGTTGCCAGTTTCATGGGGTGGGCACCAGCAGTGCCATCTGTTCAGGAGTCAGGTAGCACCATTCGCCCTCTTCCAGCCCCAGCGATTCCAGCGTCAGGCCGCCAATTGCGGAACGGTGCAAGGCGCTGCAATGGTTCTCGGCCGCCGCCAGCATGCGCTTGACCTGATGATATTTACCCTGTTCCAGCACGATTTCCAGCTGGTGCGGGCCGCGCTGTACACAGCGCACGGCGGCCAGCGGCGCCGGTTCGTCATGCAATTGCACGCCGGCCAGCAACTGGGCCACCAGCGCGTCCGTCACCGGTTGCTCGGTGGTAGCCTGATAAATCTTGGGAACGTGGCGCTTCGGCGACGATTGTGCATGGATAAATGGTCCATCGTCGGACATTAACAACATACCGGTGGTGTCATGGTCGAGTCGGCCAACCGGTTGCAGTTCACGCCAGGTGAATTGTTCCGGCAGCAAAGTCAGCACGCCGGGGTGATGACTGGGCTTGCGCGAGCATTCGAAATTGGAAGGTTTGTACAGCGCGATATACACGTGTTCGCGGTAGACCCACTCCTCATCGAAAATGTTCAGTACCAGACCATCGGTCTCGATGCTGGCTTTGTAATTGTCATGGACTACGCCGCCGATACTGACTTCGCCATCTTCGATCAGCGAACGGCAGTATTTACGGGTGCCAAAGCCCTGCGATTGCAGGATACGGTCTAGGGATAATTTGCTCATGGCACGATTTTACAGGATGGCGCTAAGCGGGGGAAAGCCGCGCATGCTGCACTGCCGCATTTGTCCTAGACAATGACTTTCTTTGACACATATCAAACCTGCGCAAAGTTCGCTTGCTAGACTGAAACCAGATTAGGAATCCGCCTAATCCCCTAGGAAATCGCCAGTAGGAATGCCCATGCACACCTTACCCGACCTGTCGTCACCTGCCCAGCAAAGCGCCGCCAGCCACCGCGCCGACCTCCTTTTAATGGCATGCCGCTACGCCTTGCCCCCGGCAGATGCAAGCCCCAGCGCGCAAAGCGCGTGGCATGCGCAGCGGCAAGCGGATTTTCTGGCCTGGCTGACGGAAGGCGGCTTTGCACAAACCAGTTCTGCAATAGAAAACAGCGGCATTGCACCGCTGTCTTCAACCCCTGCTGGGGCTGTATGAGGAATCTGAATTCTCTCTAAGCCGCATCAACGATGCAGTTCAGTAGTTCCGTCTGTCTGATCAAGATGTTGGTGAAAACAAAATAAACTATTTATATCGCCTCCCCTTGGAAAGAACTACGCTTTCACTATAGCTCAACACAACAACTATGCAAGTCTGATTTGCATGCTGCGCTAACGTACCGCTGGCAGAGCCCGTTCCATGGTCGCTTTCATGGCGCCCGCACCGAGTGAGGCACCAAATTTCTTCAGCACACGCTCAGGCAAGCCTTCGTGCTGGGTGTAATCAATGATGTCTTCCGCCTTGATCACATCGCGCGCCACGCTGTCGACTGTGCCGAAGGCATCGGCCAAGCCCATGTCGATGGCCTTCGCGCCAGTCCAGAACAGGCCGGAAAACATTTCCGGGGTTTCCTTGAGGCGTTTGCCGCGCCCGTCGCGCACCACCTGGATGAACTGCCCGTGGATTTCGGTCAGCATGGACTGGGCGTATTGCTTGTGTTTGTCGGACAGCGGGCTGAACGGATCCATAAAGCCCTTGTTCTCGCCCGCCGTCAGCAGGCGCCGCTCGACGCCGACTTTCTCCATGATGCCGGAGAACCCGAAGCCATCCATCAGCACCCCGATCGAACCGACGATGCTGGCCTTGTTCACATAGATGCGATCCGCTCCTGCCGCAATGTAATAGCAACCGGAAGCACAGATCTCATCGACCACCACATACAGCGGCTTGCCCGGATAACCCTTACGCAAGCGCTGCATTTCATCAACAATCATCCCTGCCTGCACCGGACTGCCACCGGGGCTGTTGATGTGCATCACCACCGCCACCGAGCCGCTGTCGGAGAACGCTTTATTCAGCGCAGGGATCACCACCGCCGCTGCACCACTGCCTTCGGATTCGATCGCGCCTTCGATTTCAATCAGCGCCGTATGCCGCCCCAGCGTCTCGCCATCCGAACCGGTCCAGCCCAGATCGAGGTAGGCGCTCAGCGCCACCACCACCAGCACCACCGTCACGGACTTGAAGAAGATACCCCAGCGACGCGCCGCTTTCTGCTCGTTTAATGCTGCAAATACCAGCTTCTCCAATACTTCGCGCTCCCATGGCGCGCCGCCAGCCGCAGCATTGCCGGCCTGTGGCTGAGCAGCCTGAGTCGCACCGGCCGGCACACTACTGGCCGCTGGCGTGCCGCCCTGAGTCCCCGGAGTCCCATTGGGGCCCTGATCGCTGGTGTTTTCGTTCATATCTCTCTAATTCGCTACATCGACTTAAAACATT
The DNA here is from genome assembly GCA_019752915.1 of Burkholderiaceae bacterium. Taxonomy (GTDB): domain Bacteria; phylum Pseudomonadota; class Gammaproteobacteria; order Burkholderiales; family Burkholderiaceae_D; genus Rugamonas. The sequence goes on along the minus strand of JAIELO010000117.1, from coordinate 5,045 downwards.
CAGGCGCGCACGGGACGCACATACTCATCGGGCTGCCAGTACAGTTGCTGATCACGCTCAACCACGGCGATCGGCCGCAAACGTCCGCCTTTGCAGGGACCACCCGCACAGTGACCACTTTCCGGCACATACACGGCGCCATGCGTAGAACACATCAGATACAGCCCGCTCGACTCGAAGAATTCTCCCTCGGCCCAGTCCAGCTCTATCGGCACGTGGGCGCAGCGATTCAGGTAAGCATACGCCTGCCCGCCATAACGCACCACAAAACCGGTGGCATCGTCTCCACCGGCGGTGACGGGGAAACGCACGCCCTTACCGCCTTCCAGCACGGCATCGGCCGCGCAGATCAGAATCTCGTCCGTACTCATCATGCGTTCCCACTCAGCCACTGGTGCAGATCCGCCACGCTAGGCGCCGAATACAGCGGCTTGCAGGCAGCCAGCTGATCGGCCGGATGGGCGCCATATTGCACGGCAATGCCCTGTGCCCCGGCATTATTGGCCATCAGCAAATCGTGGGTGGTATCACCGATCATCACGGTACGCCGCATATCCTGACCTAACTCCCGGGTTAACTCTTGCAACATGGCAGGATGCGGTTTGGAGAAAGTTTCATCTGCACAGCGCGTCGCGTCGAACAGCGAGAGCACTTTGACATCATTCATGGCGCGATTCAGGCCGACACGGCTTTTCCCGGTCGCTACGGCCAGGAAGTAACCATTGTGCGACAGCTCGTTGAGCATCTCGTGCACGCCGGGGAACAAGGCCAGTTCATGGTCACGCGACAGGAAATGGTAGCGGTAACGTTCCACCATGCGCGGATACAGCGCCGGGTCGATCTCCGGCAGCACCGCCTGCATGGCTTCATGCAGGCCGAGGCCGATTACGTGGGCAGCCACATCGTCACGGGGAATCGGCAGGGCCAGATCACGCGCTGCCGCCTGTATACATTTCACGATGGTTGAGGTGGAATCCATCAGGGTTCCATCCCAATCGAAGACGATTAAGTCAAATTGCTTTCTTGCCATGTATTCCGGCCTAACTGCAGACCGGCTCCTTGAATTAATAGACGATTAGATAACTGGTTTTCCCAAGCTTAGCAAGAATCGCTCGCATTCGGCAGCCAGCGGTGCGTTCAGCGTCATGATTTTGCCCGACTCGGGATGGGTGAACGTAATCTGATGGGCGTGCAGGAACATGCGCTTGAGCGCTCCACGCTGCTCATCGGCTTTCAGTAAGGCCCGGTTCAGGGCGAAATCGCCATATTTATCATCGCCTAGGATGGGAAAGCCTGATGCCGAGGTATGCACGCGGATCTGGTGGGTACGCCCGGTTTTCAGCTCTGCCTCCAGCAAAGCATAATCCTTGAACTTCTTCAGCAGACTGAACACCGTATGCGAGGCCAGACCGTCGGCCTGCACCGCCACCCGGCGCTCGCCATCGCCCGTCGTATATTTATGCAGTGGCAACTTAATATGCTGGCGCGCATTCTTCCAGTCGCCAGCCACCATGGTCAGGTAGCGCTTGTCGGTCAGGCCGTCGCGCATCTGCTCGTGCAGGCTGGTCAGCGCGCTACGTTTCTTTGCCAGCAACAGCAAGCCCGAGGTGTCGCGGTCCAGCCTGTGCACCAGTTCGAGGAATTTGGCATCCGGACGGGAGGCGCGCAACTGCTCGATCACGCCGAACGATACGCCGGAGCCACCGTGCACGGCCACACCAGCCGGTTTATCGATCACCAGCAGGTGGGCATCTTCGAACACCACCTTGAATTCGGCCGCCGGAACATGGCTGCTGTCAGCCTTCTCGGCCAGCCGGATCGGCGGAATCCGCACCACATCACCGGCAACGAGCCGGTAAAGCTGGTCGATCCGCCCTTTATTCACGCGCACCTCGCCGGAACGCAGAATCCGGTAGACGTGACTTTTCGGCACGCCCTTGCAGACGCGCAACAGATAATTGTCGATACGCTGGCCCGCTTCTTCTTCGTTAATCGTCACAAACTGGGCTTGCAACGGAATTTGCGGGCGCTCTTGTGGTGTTGAAGGCGGGGAAACATCTTTTTGTTGCCTCATTTGCTCTGTCTTCCCAGAAATCTCTCTAAGTCCTTCATTTTGAATATATAATCGTTTCGCTGCAGTTCACACTGCGGTAAGTGTAAGAATAAAAGCACATTTTACACAGGGGCGTCTCCACTGGCCTCGCCTAATTGCAAATTCAGCGGAAATAAATGTATACGTAGCGTCTCTGCCGGACTCAAGGTTGCACCGTAGTTGTAATCGGAGGCCGGCAAGGACGTCGAACTTAGTGGTTGGATTGTAAGGATAAAGTTCGGGCAGAGAGACCCCGTGTCTCGCTGGCCGGTTGATGAAGTGGATAACGCTTGCCGTTTTTGTCAGACCCCACGCTTTACTACACGCACGACGTAAGGCGGCCACCCGCCGCCTTCTCCGTTAGTGCCGCGTAGTACGTAAGCTTGGTCCGGATCTGGCCCATACGAGGCTGTTCACCGCCCGCGATTCTCTGCCGTCCGTTCAGGGCCGCATGGATGAGTTGCAGGTGATGCGAACACAGCGGCATGTCGATCGACTTCATGCGCCCAGTTGCGGCCGCATGATGCACTCTGGTGCATTCTGCGCCGCCGCACAGGATGGGCATAACACCGCAATCACTTCCGTTCTCGCGTATATCCCTGTACCACGCTGCCCCGGGTCTCACCCACCCGGCAGCACAGAGATGACCTTCGGGTCGCGGAGTTAATAAAAATGAAACGCATGTTGTTTAATGCTACGCAGCAAGAAGAGCTGCGCGTAGCCATCGTCGACGGTCAGAAACTGATCGATATCGACATCGAAACGGCCGGTCGCGAACAGCGCAAGTCGAACATCTACAAAGGCGTGATCACCCGTATCGAACCGTCGCTCGAAGCTTGCTTCGTCAGCTACGGCGAAGATCGCCACGGTTTCCTCCCATTCAAAGAAGTTGCACGCACTTACTTCCGTGAAGGCGTGGACGTACGCAATGCTTCCGTCAAGGAAGCGCTGCGCGAAGGCCAGGAAATCATGGTCCAGGTGGAAAAGGAAGAGCGCGGCAACAAAGGCGCAGCCCTGACCTCCTTCGTCTCGCTGGCCGGTCGCTATCTGGTACTGATGCCGAACAACCCGCGCGGTGGTGGTGTTTCCCGCCGTGTCGAAGGTGAAGAGCGTCAGGAATTGCGCGAAACCATGGACAAACTGGACTTGCCAGCAGGCATGTCCGTGATCGCCCGCACCGCCGGCATCGGCCGCAACGTCGATGAACTGCAGTGGGACTTGAACTACCTGATGCAACTCTGGCGTGCCATCGAAGGCGCTGGCAAATCGGCTTCCGGCGCATTCCTGATCTATCAGGAATCGTCGCTGGTGATCCGCGCGATTCGCGACTACTTCCAGCCTGATATCGGCGAGATCCTGATCGATACCGACGAGATCTACGAGCAAGCACATCAGTTCATGAGCCACGTGATGCCCGACATGGTGCACCGTGTCAAGCGCTACAGCGACGACGTGCCACTGTTCTCGCGCTTCCAGATCGAACACCAGATCGAAACGGCCTACTCGCGTACCGTACCGCTGCCATCGGGCGGCGCCATCGTGATCGACCACACCGAAGCACTGGTGTCGGTGGACGTCAACTCGGCCCGCGCGACCCGCGGTTCCGACATTGAAACGACCGCCTTCAACACCAACTGCGAAGCGGCCGAAGAAGTGGCTCGCCAGCTGCGCCTGCGTGACCTGGGCGGCCTGATCGTGATCGACTTCATCGACATGGAAGTGGCCAAGAACCAGCGCGAAGTGGAACAGCGTCTGAAAGATACGCTGCACCACGACCGTGCCCGTGTACAAATGGGCAAGATTTCCCGCTTTGGCCTGATGGAACTGTCGCGTCAGCGTCTGCGTCCTTCCCTGTCCGAAGGTTCGCACGTGACCTGCCCGCGCTGCTCCGGCACCGGCCACATCCGCGATACCGAATCGTCCGCCCTGCAAGTGCTGCGGATTATTCAGGAAGAAGCGATGAAGGAAAATTCCGCTACCATCCACGTGCAAGTACCGGTGGACGTTGCGGCCTTCCTGCTGAATGAAAAACGCGGCGAAGTCCTGAAGATCGAAACGCGTCACCGCATCACCGTCATTCTGGTGCCGAACAAGCATCTGGAAACCCCGCACTACAAGCTGGAACGCATCAAGCACGACGATCCGCGTCTGGAAGACCATCAGGCCAGCTACAACCTGGCCGAGCAGGCAGAAACCGACATGGCCTACAGCAAGCGCCAGAAGGAAGAAGCCAAGCCGCGTCAGGAAGCCGTGGTCAAGACCATTACGCCGGATCAGCCAGCACCGCTGGTCGAACGTAAAGCGACCGAAACCGTCATCAAACCGGCACCAGCACCGACTCCGGTCGCGCCACAGAAAGGCTTCTTCGCCCGTCTGTTCAGCTTCCTGAGCCCTGAGCCTAGCCCGGCAGCACTGCCACAGCAGCCAACCATCGTGGTCAAAGCACCGGCCGGTGATCGTGGCGAACGCAACGGCCGTGGCCCGCGTGGCCGCAACCGCAACGGTAAATCCGCAGGCCGTGGCGAGCGCGAAGAGTCCGCACGTCCGGGTAACGACGAAGCCAAAGCCGACAACAACGGCCGTCCGGCCCGTCCTCCGCGTCCACCGCGCGAGCCGCGTGAACCACGCGAAGGCCAGAACGCGGATGCTCAGGCACCACGCGAACGCGCCGAACGTCCGCCACGTCCACCACGTGAACCACGTGGCGAAAAGGCGACGCCGGAAGTGAAAGCGGAAGAACTGGCACTGAATCTGACCGCGCCACAGAATGGCCCGGCGAGCGACGCTGCTGCCGTGATCCTGAAAACCGCACCGCAAAACGGTCCGGAAGGCGATGAAACCGAAGTAGGTGCCGATGGCGAAGAGCCACGTCGTCGCCGCCGTCGCGGTGGCCGCAACCGTAACCGTCGCGATCGTGATGGTTCGGAAGGTCAGGAAGCCGTTGCCGGTGAAG
>JAIELO010000333.1 GCA_019752915.1 Burkholderiaceae bacterium | reverse complement strand
GAAATCTGGCTGCTGGCCTACGCGTCCAGCCAGATCGAACTGGTGCTCGATTGCGGCCACATCGTGCGCAAGGGTCAGCAGGTAGCGATCAACGAAATCGAACTGGAACTGAAACACGGCGCGCCGGAACATCTGTTTGCACTGGCCCTGCAATTGCTGGAGCGCTTGCCGCTACAACTGAGTAACGTCAGCAAGGCCGAACGTGGTTACGCGCTGTGTCGCCAGAGCGGCACGCAAGCGGTGCACGCGCGGCCGGTGGTGCTGGAAGCCGGGGCGACACTGGCGCACGCACGGCGCGCCATCCTGCACAACTGCCTGGAGCAGGTACAGGCCAATCAGCTGGCCGTGATCCACACTGACGATCCCGAGGCACTGCACCAGATGCGCGTTGGTGTGCGTCGTCTGCGCTCGGCCCTGAAGCTGTTCGAGCCGGTGGCACCCTGCCCGGCCAGCATGCACAACGACTGGCGCTGGCTGGCGCAGGTGCTGGGTGCTGCGCGTGACTGGGAAGTGCTGGGCAGCGCCACGCTGGCACGCATACAGGCCAGCCCCGGTGGACCGGGCGCTCTGCACGATCTGCCAGCGCTGGTGCAGGCGCAGGTACAGGTCCATCGCCAACAGGCAGCACTGGCATTGCAGTCGCCCCAGTACACCCGCCTGCAGCTGGAAATTGCTCGCTGGCTGCTGCAGGGAGCAGCCCATAGCGGCGCCGCCGATGGCGCAGCAGACAATGATGGCGATGGCGATGGCCACGGCGACGATGACAGCATGGCCGTCACTGCCTACACCTATGCACAGAAAACCCTGCACGGCCTGCACAAAAAACTGCTCAGGCGCGCCCGAAAAATGCACGACAACGATCCGGCCAGTCTGCACAGCACGCGGATTGCCGCCAAGCGCGCCCGCTACGCGCTGGAGTTTTTCCGTTCTCTGTATCGTGGCAAAGCACTGCGTCAGTATCTGGCCACGCTGGCCACAACGCAGGAAACGCTCGGCCAGCACAACGATCTGGTGGTGGCCGAACGCTTGCTGCACCAACTGGCGCAAGTGCATCCGCAAGCTGCCGAGCATATCGCTTTTGCACGCGGCTACCTGCAGGCGCTTCAGGCGACGCAGAGAACGGATCTGACCGGCGTGCGCAGCAGCCTGCGCGCGCTGCCGCGCTTCTAGTTCGCGCCCAGCAGAATCGGATACAGCGAAGCCACCAGCGCCAGCGCCATCACCACATTGAAGATGCGCACCGAGCGTTCATTCTGCAGCACCTGCCGCATCGCCACGCCGAACATCGCCCAGCTGCCGACACAGAAAATCCCGATCAGGCCAAACACACCGGCCAGCATGGCCACATCGAGCACCTTGAAACCAGCCGGCAGATAGGTCGTCAGCGCACCAATCGCCATCACCCACGCTTTCGGATTGACCCACTGGAAAGCTGCGGCTCCCAGAAAAGTCATCGGCTTGCTACCGGCCGACTGGGTCGCACTCATCGGCGCAGCATGGGCCAGCTTCCACGCCAGCCAGAGCAGATAGGCCGCACCGGCATATTTGAGCAGCACCTGCAGCATCGGCACTTGCTCGAACACCGTATGCAGCCCCACACCGGTGGCGAAAATCATGAAGGTAAAGCCGCTGGAAATACCGAACAGGTGCGGCAGCGAACGACGCAAACCATAGTTCAGACCCGAGGCCAGAATCATGGCGTTGTTCGGACCGGGCGTGATGGAACTGATGGCAGCAAAAGTGCACAGGGGCAGAAGGAGTTCGAGAGACATGGCGGCATCCGGTAGCAACAGGGAGTCCCCATTGTAGGCAGGATCGCCAGATCTGTACCAGTACACTTCCGCAAACACTTTACAGAGGTGTACTGGTTATTTTACCGGTACGAGCCCACGGCAGGATGCACTGCCAGACTGGCTGCCCCCCCCCTAGTTACGCGGGCGCTGACGCTGGCGCCCCAGCAATTTGTAAAAACTTTCGAGTTCGCGGCGCACCAGATCCTGACCGTTTTCGATCACGAAATCCTGAAACGCTGCCGCCACTTTCGGAATCGGCTGATCGCTCAGGTGCATGATGTGCCAGTCCGCTTCGACCGGTTGCAACGGTGCCGGCAGAATCGCCAGCAGCCCCGCTTCGAACTCCAGCCCGCAGGCGTGCACCGACAGAAAACCGACCCCCAGCCCGGCCGACACCATGCGCTTGATCGCCTCGTTACTCGATACTTCGGAACCGAATTCCAGCGGGTGACCCGCTTCGCGCAGCAAGCGCTCCACGGCAGTACGGGTACCCGAACCACGTTCGCGCACCAGCAGGTTCGCCGCCAGCACATCGTTCAGCGTGATTTTTTTCTTTCTCATCAACGGATGCGTCGGATTGGCCACAAACGCCATCGGGTGGCGCGCAAATTTGGCGGCATTGGTGCGCAGTTCGCGCGGCGGCGTTCCCATGATGGCCAGTTCGATTTCGTGGCGCGCCAGCATCTGCACGATCTCCGCACGATTCCCCACTTGCAGTTTGAGGCGCACATCGGGACGCTCCAGCGTGAATGGCACCAGCAATGGCGGCAACAAGTGCTCGGCGGTGGTCACCGCACCAATGCGCAAAGTACCACTGGTGACGCCCTGCAGCGCCGCCAGTTCGTCACCGGCCTGTTCCCACAGGCGCAGGATGCGCTCGGAGAATTCCACCATTACCTCGCCGGCGGCCGTCAGCTGGATATTGCGCCCCACTTTACGGGTCAGCGCCATCCCGGCATGTTGTTCGAGTGTGCGGATTTGCAACGAAATCGCAGGCTGCGTAACGTGTAATGCATCGGCAGCGCGTGACACATTCTCGTGGCGCGCCACTAGTACCAGCGCCTGTAACTGGCGAAAACTCGCGGGATACATAAGCTTTTCCTTATTGATTACCGATAATCTCTGATTTTTCTTTCGCTGATTCTACCTCTATATTCGAGTCATCCGATACCAACCTGCGAGTCCACCATGAGCATAGACGTGATCTTCCTCGGTTTAGACGGTGTGCTGTTCGACACCGAAGCACTGCACCTCGCCGCCTGCAACGCGGCCTTTGCTAACGCAGGTCTATCGATCCGCTGGTCGCTACCGGCACTGCGCGCCGCGGCTGCCACGCACGGTTACGCACGCGCCATCGGCGCCGCCATTAGCGGCGACGTGTTCGCAAAGGACAAAGAACGCGTGGCCGAACTGCATGCCGACAAACACCGTCACTTCCATCAGGCCATCACCGAGCAGCCACTCAAGGCACTGCAGGCAGCGCTGGTACTGATTGACGATGCGCTCAGCGCAGGTGGCAAAATCTGCATCGTGACCGATCTGCCCGCCGCATCGACTTCGGCACTGCTGACGGGCTGCTTCGGCGCCGACGTCAACAGCCTGTTCACCGTCGTCTCGGGTAGCGCCAACTTTGACGGCGCAGCCGGTACCGGCCCGTATGCTCACGCGCTGAACGCGATCGGCATTAGCGCGCAGGATGCGATCGCCATCGACACTGCCGTACCGGCCTTGCGCGCCGCCGAAGAACTGGGCATGTGGACCGTCAGCGTCGCACCGTATGGCAATGAAGTGGTGCGTCCGCGTCAGTTCATCACCTTCGAAGCGCTCAATGAACTGCAAGCGAGTCCTTACACCCCGGGACCGCAAACCCGCCTCGAACTGGCCGCCTGATCGTTGACCTCATGGACAGGCAGCCTGCTCCCGCCGGCGGAGCGATTCAGTGCTGCCTGTGAAGTGCGCCTGCCGGTGCGCAGCGCCTTATAATGCAAGGTCAGGAGCAACGTGCAACGGGTGGGGAACAAGCCCCGCCGCGCATGACTTCACGAATGAGGCCACTATGACACCAGCATCCATCGCACTTCTGGCGCGCTACAACGCCGGTATGAACCAGCAGATGTACCAGGCAGCAGCGCGCCTGACGCAGGACGAACTGAGCGCAGACCGGCAAGCTTTTTTTGGCTCCATCCTCGGCACCATGAACCACCTGCTGGTGGGCGACACCATCTGGCTGCGCCGCTTCGCCGGCCATCCGGCGGCGTATAGCAGTCTGGCGCCGCTGCTACAGCAGCCACCTGTGTCTGGACTGTCGCAAAGTTTTGGCGATGATCTGGCCACGCTGCAGGCTTACCGCAGCGAGCTCGATGCCATCATTCTGGACTGGGCACAGCAAGTCACGGCAGACGAACTGGCGCAGCCTTTCTCCTACCGCAACATCAAGGGCGAGGCCTACTGCAAACCCTTCGGCAGTCTGGTGCTGCACTTCTTTAACCACCAGACCCACCATCGCGGCCAGATCAGCACCCTGCTGTATCAGGCCGGTGTGGACATCGGCGTCACCGACCTGCCAGCGTGGATACCGGCTTGCGCGCAAGACGGGATGCCAGCATGAAGATCGCCGTCTACAGCGCCCAGCCCTATGACCGCCGCTTCCTCGAAGAAGCACGTCTGCAGGCCAACGCCGCTGCCGCTACCAGTTCCGAATCCGCGACTGGAGCTGCCAGCATCGAAGCGGCCTATTTTTCCGACGCCCTGACGCTCGACACCATCCCGCTGGCACAAGGCTGCAGCGCCGTCTGCGTATTCGTCAACGACCAGCTCGACGCTGCCGTACTGGAAGCCCTGCATGCCAGCGGTGTGCGCGCCGTGCTGCTACGCTGCGCCGGCTTTAACAACGTCGACCTGCAAGCCGGCGCTCGCCTCGGCCTGTTCATGGCGCGGGTACCAGCCTACGCACCGGAAGCGGTGGCCGAGCATGCGCTGGCGATGGTGATGACACTCAATCGCCACACCCACCGCGCCTATGCACGCGTCCGCGAAGGCAATTTCGCGCTGGACGGCTTGCTGGGCATGACGTTGCACGGCAAAACCGTCGGCATCGTCGGCGCCGGCCAGATCGGCGCAGCAGCAGCGCGCATCTTCCACGGCCTCGGTTGCCATGTGCTGATTAGCGATCCAACGCCCCTGCCGCAACTGGCCGGCGTGGCGCAACAGGTGCCACTCGAACAGTTGCTGGCCGGTGCCGACATCGTCTCGCTGCACTGCCCCCTGATGGACAGCACCCGCCACATGATTAACGCCACCAGTCTGGCCAGCATGAAACCGGGCGCGATGCTGGTCAACACCTCGCGCGGTGGCCTGATCGATACTGCCGCCGTCATCGAAGCACTGAAATCGCGCCAGTTAGGCGCGCTGGCCATCGACGTTTATGAACAGGAGGCCAGCCTGTTTTTCCACGATCATTCCAGCGACATCATCGCCGACGACGTGTTCCAGCGCCTGCTGACCTTCCCGAACGTACTGGTCACCGGACATCAGGGCTTCTTCACCATTGAAGCCATGCGCGAAATTGCCGCCATCACCTACCGCAATCTGGCCTGCTACCTGCAGCACCAGCCCTGCCCCAACCTGCTACCCGCAGGTGCCGCAGCGCCCGCGAAGCCCTAAGCGGCATCGCTGACGCCAAAAAAGTGATCGCAAGGTAGCGGCGTTTGCCGCTACCATCCACAGTCGCGATTGTGCTGTGCCGTGCAGAGCGTTATACTGCACTGCAGCATTTCGCGTTTTCCGAGTCACATTGACTGCTTAATTTTTAAGCTAGTGCACCACTTCCCGGGGAAGCTCATGTCTCTCGCTTACCGTAGCAACGCCGATTTCGCCAGCCTGAATCACGCCATGCGGGTACCGCTGTCGGCGGAAATCCATTCGCGCCCCTTCCTGCAGCTGCAGGCGCCGGAAAGCCTGACCCATTTCGCGCTGTACGTGAAACAGGATCAGCCTTCGCAAAAACAGCACCGTAGCAGCCAGCACGCCATCCTGCAGCAACTGTGCATGCACTACGGCGTGGCCGTGCCGCACGCACAGGCGCGCTATTTCTTCCACGACTTCGGCCAGTTCCGCCTGAAATGGGAATGCCATACCGAGTTCGCCACCTACACCTTTGTCGAACAGGGCTCGCCCGATACACCATGCGATCTGGCAGTGCGCCACACGCCGCTGCAGCAGGTACCGCAGCAATGGCTGGCGGGCCTGCACGGCAAAATCATCGTCGCCGCCCACGTCCTGCTGTGCAAAGGTCAGGCCGATGATGCCGCTGGCACAGCCGCCATCCGCGCCCTGTTCCAGAATAAATCGCTGGTCTGCAGCAATGTCGGTAGCGGTGCCGAAGTGTGGACCGACTTCCTGATCCAGCCCGATGGCTTCAGCCGCTTCGTGGTACGCGACCTGCAACTGCGCGAATATCAGGCTGGCCGTCTGGTCGGCCGTCTGCTGGAAATCGAAACCTACCGGATGATGGTGTTACTGGGCCTGCCACAGGCGGAAGCCACCCAGCCGGAACTGAATGGCATCGAAAACGAACTGGCCGATCTGACTGCCACGCTGGTGCAGAGCGATCGCCCGGACGGCCAGCCTGCCGAAGCACACGAAGAACAGAGCCTGCTGCACCGGATTACCAGTCTGGCCGCAAGGCTGGAAAAACTCTCGGTCAGCAATAGCTACCGCTTCGCTGCCTCGCAAGCGTATTTCAGTCTGGTGCAGTCACGCATACAGGAATTACGCGAAGTGCGCATCGAAGGCATGCCCACGCTGGCCGAATTCATGGGCCGGCGACTGGCACCGGCGATGCACACCTGTACCTCGGTAGCACGGCGGCAGGAAGCACTGGCCCAGCGTATCGCGCGCAGCAATGACCTGCTGCGCACCCGCGTCGGCATCGAGCAGGAACGCCAGAACCGCAAAATTCTGCAATCGCTGGACACCCGCGCGGCCCAGCAACTGCGCCTGCAGCAAGCCGTGGAAGGCCTGTCGGCGGTGGCGATTTCCTACTACACGCTGGGACTGATCGGCTACGCGGGCAAGGCCATGAAAGCGGCCAGCCTGCCTGTCAATCCGGACGTCCTGACCGGCATCGCCGTGCCACTGGTGATTACCGGCGTATGGTTAGGTTTGCGGCGCCTGCATAACCGGCTAGGCAGCAAAGATGCCAGAGCCTCGGCTCACTGACGATGCGGCGCACTACAGCGCAGGCTCGTTGAAGCGCTGCGCCAGAAAACCGGCAATGCGCGACTGGGTCGCTTCCAGATACGGAATATTCAGGTGGTCGGAATCGGGCACGATTTCGTCCGCATGGAGCTGACCCAGTTGCGCCACCAGCAGATCGGTGTGGCTATGCGGGACCACATCATCCTGTGCCGCGCGCAGCACATAGGTCGGCGCCTTCAGATGCTGGGCATACTTCACCGACTCGAAGCGGTGCCGCAGCACATACTCCACCGGAATCGCCTTGAACTTGCGCTTGGCAATCGCGAGGATAGAATCATAAGGCGTAATCAGCACGATGGCGTGCGCCGCGCGCTCCATCGCCACCTGCACTGCCACGCCGGAACCGAGACTGCGTCCCACCACCGCAATCCGCGCCGGATCCACATGATGGCGCTCGGCCAGCCAGTCGAACAGCATGCGGCCATCTTCGACGAAATGGGTTTCGGCCGGATCGCCGTGCGAATCGCCGTACCCGCGATAGTTCATGGCCAGCACCGCCATGCCGGGGAACAGCTTGCCCGCATCGCGCGCCACCCACGACACTTCTTCCGAACGGCCGCCAAAATAGATCACCGCCGGATGCGGGCCGTGGATCGGTGGTGTCATCAGCCAGCCTGATAGGCGCGTACCGTCTTTGGCGCGGATCACCACAGGACGCGTGCGATGGCCGCTGCTGTATGGCCGCAGCACTTCGCGTTTGCTGCCGAGGGGATTGAACAGCAGGCGTTTCTGGCTGGCGGCAACTGCCGCCGTCAGGCCTACCCACAGCACGCTGGCGATACCGGCTAGTCCGGCGACTTTTTTAGTATGTTTCATGGCGAGGCGGAACTCCTGGTTACAGCACGTTCTACAGATGGGGTAGTGTGGCCGTTTTCACAAGTGCCGCGCCTTTGCTACGTGCTTGCACGTATAATATGCGCTCTTTTTTTGCCCGGTCCAAGTATGAAGCCTGCTGTCGTTCTGCTGCATAGTTCCATGAGTTCCAAAGCCCAGTGGGGCGAACTGGTATCGCAATTAAGCGACAGCTACCGCTGCATCGCGGTTGACCTGCTTGGCTACGGCGCTACCCCCTTCCCTGCCGACGTCGATGAAGACTATCAGCACACGCTGGCCCACGAGATCGACGCCGTCAATGCCAGCATCGCCGCCACCCTGGAACCGGGCGAAGCGTTTCACCTGATCGGCCACTCCTACGGTGGCGCCTCGGCCCTGCACATGGCACGCCGTATGCCGCAGCGGGTGCTATCACTGAGCGTATTCGAGCCGGTGGCCTTCCACCTGCTGCCAGCGCAGCATCCGGCGCGTGCCGAAATCGTCGCCGTCGTCGCACGCATCAACGCCAGCGCCAGCGCGCAGGACGCCACCCGCATCTTCATCGACTACTGGAACCGTGCCGGCGCGTTTGACGCCGCACCGGCTGCGGCACAGGAAAAAATGACGGCCATGATCGCCAAAGTAAAACTGGACTTCCAGGCCTTGCTGGGCGAAGCGGCCACGCTGGCCGAGCTGTCCGCGCTGAGCATGCCCGCGCTGGTCATGTCCGGCCAGAACAGCCCGGCCTCCACCCGCCTGCTGGCCGAACAGCTCGCGCAGGCCTTGCCCAACGCCAGCGCACTGACCACACGCGGCGGCCACATGGCGCCGATCACCCACGCCGCCGTGGTCAATCCCGCCATCGTCAGCTTCCTCAGCAACGCCGGCGGCTGGCAGCGTCACTTCTTCACCGCGATCGGCATCGGCGCGGCG
>JAIELO010000398.1 GCA_019752915.1 Burkholderiaceae bacterium | reverse complement strand
TCTGTACTTCATCGAGCGTGGTCGGCTCGCGCCCGTCGGCGCTCCACAGATCGACCATGAAACATAGCGTGTCGACGTTGGCGCCATCATCGAGCACGGTTTCCAGCGGTGTATTCGAATACAGACCACCATCCCAGTACAGCTCGCCATCAACGCGCACCGCGGGAAAGCCCGGCGGCAAAGCGCCGCTGGCACGGATGTGATCGGCATTAATGGTGAGCTGGCGGTTATCGAAACTGCGCAAAGTACCGCAGGTGACCTTGAGCGCATTCACGGTTAGGCGCATACCGCCCGGCTGGTTCAGATAATCCCAGTCAATCAGGCGATTCAGCGTTGTGCCGAGTTCGCTGGTGTCATAAAAACTGGCCTGTTCGGGCGCCACCGCTGTCCCCAGCGGGAACATGCTGAGCCAGCGTGGCCGGAAAAAACCCGGCACGCCACGCAGCAGCGTATCCCAGGTTTGCAGCAAGACGTTCGAGCGGCGCTGCTGATCGGACACGCGGCGCATATCATAACTATCGCGGTGCGCCACGCCCTCCCAGAACTCCCTGAGCCGTGCCAGCCGGGTTTCGTGCGGATTACCGGCCAGAATCGCGGCATTGATCGCGCCAATCGAGGTACCAACGATCCAGTCCGGCGCGAGATGGTGTTCGTGCATGGCCTGAAACACCCCGGCCTGATACGCTCCCAGGGCACCACCGCCTTGCAACACCAGTACCACCCGCATACGTGCCGGATTTAATGCATCGCCCGTTTTACTCATCTGCAAACTCCAACGAAAAAACGCCGCAAAAGCGGCGTTCAAACTCTATTCCTGCTCGGTAGGCGTGCCCGTTCGACGCCGCCGTACCCAGGCTGCGGCCACACCGGCTGCCAGCGTCAGCACCAGCGCCGGCTTCAGCATACGCTTGCGCATGATGTAGGAGCCGACGGTGAGTGCATACGGCATCAGCCATTTCACATCCAGCCCTTGCAAACCACCCGGTTGCAGCAGTCCGCCCAGCCGCGATTGCGCCAGACACACTACATGCTCGACAGCGCCATGCACCAGTGCATCCGGCTGCAAGGCATTGCCAACCAAGGCTTTGGCATGCACCACCTTGATCCGGTACAACTCGCCTTCGCGGATCAATCGCTGCTTCTCGGCTGCCAGAGCGGCAGCTTGTGCTTCCTTGCTCATCGCCCCTCCCCTCATAGCAGCATATCGCGGTCTGATTTCAGCTCCGCCATGGTGGCCGGCATTGACAGCTTGCCGCTACGAATCAGACGCCGCGCATACAGGACCAGGCCCAGCGCCAGCACCAGAAACACGCCCGTCATCAGTGGCAGGATCAGCCAGCCCAGCACGTTCCACGCCAGATACACAATGGTCACCGTGGCATAGGCCAGCGCAAAACACCCCGCCACCACCGCCAGCGCGAACACCAGCACCAGCAACAGCAAGTGATTGCGCACTTCGGACAATTCCAGCGCGGCCAGTTCCAGCCGCGTCAGAAGCAGCCCGAGGCTATTGCGGGCAACATTGCCCAGCGAAGCGATCAGGCCGGGCGGGCGTTGAGAAGACTCTGTCACGATGGCTTACTTGCGACCGATGATGACACCGATCAGCAGACCGATACCCGCCGCGGCAGCGATCGAACGCCATGGGTTTTCTTTGACGTACTCGTCGGCATGTTTGGCCGCTTCTTTGCCGGCAGCGATGGCACTCTGCTGCGCTTCCTGCGCTTTGGCCAGCGCCGAATCGAGTGCGCGCATACCGCGACCACGCAATTCGTCGGCTTTTTCGCCCGTCAGCGCCGTGGCGGCGGTGAACAATGCCTGCGCATCTTTGACCAGCGTTTTCACGTCGTTGTTCACGGTACTGATGTTTTGTTCCAGCATGATTTAGCTCCTATTCCGGTAGTATGAAGTCTTCACTGTACAGCAAAATACCAATTTTGCATTATTCCAGCAGGTCGCGCATATCGTCAGCGTGCTCCTCCTCGACGGCCATGATTTTGACCAGCAAATGCCGTGTCGTGGGATCGCTGTCGCCGATCTGCGCCACCATCTGCCGGTAGGATTCTATCGCTACCCGCTCGGCGATCAGATTGGCTTGCACCATCGATTGCACATCCTCACAGACATCATACTCGGCATGACTACGTGCGAGCAATGTTGCCGGATTGAAATCAGGTTGACCATTCAACTGGACGATGCGTTCGGCCAGCCAGTCGGCATGTTCCTGCTCCTGCAGGGCGTGTTCGAGAAACTCGGCCTTGATGGGCGCATGCTCGCGCCCTGTGACCGTGTAGTAGTGGCGTTTGTAGCGCAATATGCAGACCAGTTCGGTAGCCAGCGCATCGTTGAGCATGGCCAGCACGGCGACACGATCGCCCTGATAGCCGGCCGTCACTGCACCGTCTTTCAGATTGCGTGCCGCCGCGCGAATCGCGTTGACATCGATACCGCCGGCGTGGGATTCCGTATTCTCATTCATGATGCACACTCCCCTCGTTAGCGACGACTGGCAATCGGTGCGCCATTTTGCGACATGACAATTTCTACCCGACGATTTAGCTGACGGCTCGGTGCATCGACATTGCTGGCCACCGGATATGCCTCGCCATAGCCACGCGTGGTGATCTTTTCCTGTGGCACACCCAGCCCCACCAGCGCCGCGCGCACGGCATCGGCACGCCGCTGCGAAAGCTGCAGATTATGGTCGGCCGAACCGGTGCTATCGGTAAAGCCTTCAATCAGCACCACGCTTTGAGGCGCTTGCGTCAGCACATCGGCCAGCTTCTGCGCGGTGCGCATACCGTCCGGACTGAGCTCGGCGCGATCAATCTGGAACAGCACATCGTTGAGGGTAATCACGATACCGCGCTCGGTCTGCTTGGCCTGCAGGTCAGCCAGTTGCTGCTGAAGCGCGGCATTACGGGCTTCGGTTTCGCGCGCACTGCCGGTGGCAGCCGCGGCCTGCGCCCGGGCCTGCTCGGCCGCACTGCGCGCCTGTTCGGCAGCACTTCGGGCGCGATCGGCAGCACTACGTGCCTGATCTGCCTCCGCCGTGCGTTGTTGCAGACGCAAGGCGTCGCGCTGTTGCCCGGCCTGCGCCACACTGGCTTCAGCCTGCTTCTGGCGCGCCACTTCCTGCGCGGTTGCAATTTTCTGCTGCGCCAGATAGGCCAGCTGATCGATCGCTTCGCTGCGTTCGCGGCGGCTGGCCGCGTTGTTGGCGCGGTCCAGCGCCTCACTGGCAGCACGCCACTCCAGCGGAGCCGAACTGGCGACTGCCGGATCATTCTGCGCCGCCACATAATCGCCACGGGCGCGGTCCAGCTGACTGGTACTGACGGGCACCGAACTGCAAGCGACCACCAGCAAACTCAACACCAGCGCCGCCGGCAGTACGCGCAGCTTCTTACTATAGCTAATCGTCATCACATTCTCCTATTGTTTGTTAGTCGTTGGCGAACGTGCAAGTTCTTCGCGCAATGCCTGTATGCTCTTCTGCAGCTCTTCCGCCGCCGTGGCGGCCTTGGCCGAGTTGGCCTTGCTCTGCGCCAGCTGGGCATCGGCAGCGGCCTGATTGGCCCAGTCCGTTGCCGTGCGGTAGTCGTGGTCTGCCAGCGCCTTATTGGCACGCGTCAACTTGTCGCGCGCCGCCTGCATCTCGTCCGGCGCGACAGTGGCCGCACCGGCACTGGTGGCTGCTGCCACGGCCGCCTGCGACACGGCAACATCGGCAGTGGCCGGGGTTTTATCACTGGCACAACCGGATAACAGCAGCGCCAGCAGCATCGCTGGCATCCAGACCACACTACCGGGGGGTAGACTCACGCTTGCCTGTTTCATACTCGCTCTCCTTGAAAATCATTTCGATAGCTTGTTATAGACGCAAGACGCAACGGTTTCAGTACGCTAGCGCACGTACTTCCCGATCTGCTGCAGCGTCCACTGACCAGCGTGCGGCAACACACGCCACCGCTTCGCACAACCGGAGTAAGCTAGGCAGCACCCAATGCACAGGAGCGTCATCATGCAGCCAGGCCGAACCAGAACCATCACCTTCAGCGCGCTCGGGCTGTTGTGCGCGCTGCTGCTGGGCGGCCTGCTCTGGCTACAGATGGCGGACTGGAACCGCGCCCGCCCCTGGCTGAATGAAAAACTCAGTCTGGCGCTACAGCGTCCCGTCGCCATCCGTGGCGAGCTGTTGCTGCGCTGGACACTGCCGGCCGGCACCGCGCAACGCCGCGGCTGGCGCGACTATCTGCCCCAGGCACATCTGGAAGCGTATGACCTGCATCTGGGCAATCCGCCCGGCATGGCCGCTATGGGCGAACTGGCCAGCATCGAACGGGTGCTGGTCGAGCTGGAATTACTCCCGCTACTCCAGCACCGTCTGAGCATCCCACTGCTGCGCTTCACCCGGCCGCAGCTGCAACTGGTACGTCAGACAGACGGGCGTAGCAACTGGCAAACGCCGCCCGCCCGCGCAGCGGGAGCATGGACCCTCGAACTGCGTTCGATCGAATTTAGCGCGGCGCGCATCGAGCTGCACGACGCCGTGCAGCAGCTCGACCTCATCGCCAATCTGCAGACGCTGGATGCCGATCCTCGCTACGGTATCGGGTGGCAACTGCAGGGCCACTGGAAGCAGCAGCCCGTCAGCGGCAGCGGCAAGGCCGGCGCTGTGCTGGGGCTGCAACAGCAACTCCAGCCGTATCCGCTGGAAGGGCTGCTGACGGTAGGCGGCAGCCGAATCGCCGTGCTGGGCACGCTGACGCGCCCGGCCAGCCTGACCAGCATTGATGCCCAGCTCACCCTGTCCGGGCCCAGCATGGCACGACTGTACGGCTTGACCGGCGTGCTGTTGCCGGAGACCCCGGCCTTCACCACGTCGGGCCATCTGCATGGCGAACTGGGCGCACAGGCCAGCCACTGGCAATACCAGCGTTTTACGGGCAAAGTCGGCGAGTCCGACCTTGCCGGCTCGCTGGACTACCGCTATGGCGCGCAACTGCCGAGACCGCGCCTGAGCGGCGCCCTCCACTCCAGCTTGCTGCGCCTGAACGATCTGGCACCGCTGATCGGCGCCGACTCCAACCGCAGCAAACAGGCGCGCGGCGTCGCCGCCGTACAACCGGACAATAAAGTATTACCCGTCGAAGCGTTTCATCGAGTGCGCTGGCGCGCGCTGGACGCCGAGGTGCGCTACCGCGCCGACCACATCACCCGCGATGGCGATTTGCCCATCACGCAAGTCAATACCCTGATCAGCTTGCGTGATGGTGTGCTACAACTCGCTCCCCTGCAATTCGAGATCGCCGGCGGGCGCTTTCAGGCCACCTTGCAGCTGGACGGCAGCGGCCAGCACGGACCTGATGCCATCGCCGCCCAGCTGCAAGCGAGGGCCAGCCACCTGCGGCTAAACCAGCTATTCCCGCGCATCGACGCGATGCAGGCCACGGTGGGCGAAGTCAACGCCGACCTGACGCTACAGGCCAGCGGCAACTCGATCGCCAGCCTGCTCGGCAGCGCCAATGGCACGCTGCGTAGCGTCGTCACGCAAGGCAGCGTCTCGAAACTCTTGCTCGAAGAGATGGGCTTGAACCTCGGCAGCGTCGTGCTGACCAAGCTGGTGGGCGACAAGCCGGTGCAACTGCATTGCATGCTGGGGGACTTCAGCGTGACGCAGGGCCTGATGCAGACGCGCGTCTGGGCCGCCGATACCAACGAAGCGCGTGTCGATGCCAGTGGCAGCGTCAATCTGCGCAATGAGCAGCTGAACCTGACGTTGCGGCCGCAATCGAAAGGCGTGCGCATATTCTCGCTACGCGCGCCCATCTATCTGCGCGGCAGCTTCAAACAGCCCGTCGTCAGCATCGACAAAGGCGTGCTGGCACTGCGCGCCGGCGGTGCTCTGGCACTGGCCAGCGTGGCACCGATCGCGGCATTGCTGCCCTTGATCAGCAACGGTAGCGCAGAAGGTAACGACTGCGCCGCGCTGCTCGGGGCAGAGCGCGCGGTGCCGCGCAAAGTGCGCTAGCGAACAGAGCACATCATCGAATCCTGCTAGCCTATTTTCATGCGAGTGCCTGTGGCGTCCAAGTGCTGTGTACGCCTGGCGCCATAGGTCATCATCCACGCCCGCGTCATTCCGGAGAACATCATGAAACAATTCCTACGCATCCTTGGCAGCAGCCTGCTGCTTGCCAGTAGCTTGAGCCTGAGCGCCTGCAGCAATATGTCGGCGCGCGATCAGAACACCGCCATCGGTGCCGGGGTCGGCGCTGTCGCCGGTTCGGTACTGACGGGCGGCAGCGCAGCCGGCGCCGTCGGTGGTGCTGCCGTAGGTGGCGTGATCGGCAATCAAGTCAGCAAACCACCCCGCTAGGCCCGCTCAATCTACTGAAGCGCCGGGCGGACTAGCGATACACCTGCCCGACGCCGAGGGCGCCATCCTCTTTTACCAGCGAGTAGCAGGGGCAGGCAACGGCTGCCAGCCCTGCTGCATCGAGCATTTCGATATTGCCGCGGCTATAGCAGATCAGCTGTTTGTGCTGCAAAGCCGAGGCGGCTTTGGTCACACCGACCCGCCGCACCCCCAGCATCTGGGCCAGAAACTCATGTGTCAGATGGAACTTCTCCAGGCGCAAGCGCTCGCGGGTGATGAGCAGCGAACGGGCCAACCGCGCCTCCAGTATGTGAAAGCGGCTGCACATGGCAATCTGCAGTGCTTGCGCCAGTAGCACATCCGTGTAACGCTGAACCTGCCGTTGCAAGGACGGCATCCGTTCGAAAGCGCGCCGGAACTGTGTTGCCTCGAGACAGACCAGCCAGCCAGCCCGCTGCACCACCGCACGAAACTGCGCGGGGCGCGCGCTCAGCGCTGCCGAGGCACCAACCATGCCCTCCTGTCCCACCAGCACCACCTCGAGCGTCATGCGCCCTTCCGCGACGGCCAGCAGAGACACCAGCGTATCGAGCGGGAAGAAGATCTGCGGCATCACCTGACCGGGCTCCGCCAGCACTTCGGCGGCCTGTACACGCCGCAGGATGCAACTGGCCAGCAGACTACCGCGCTCCGACTCGGGCAGACTGGCAAGGAGACGATTCTGCGGCAGGCACAGCCTACTGAGCTCATCAGCGCAAAGCATCGTGCTTGGAATAGACATGCCACGAGCGTACTGGTGCAAACATACGCCGTATGTACGCTAACGCACGGAAGAAAAAACTGTCTTGGTGGAAAATCTGCCCACCTACACGAACACTACAAGGACAACAACATGGATCTCCCCACCACCTCGCAACGCCAGCGCCTCCATCCTCTGCTGCTGAGCGCGGCACTGGCTGTCGTCCTGTTCTGCGGCGTTGGCACGGCCGCCATCATGGGCTGGCTGCCCAACACTCAGGCGCGTGAAGAGGCTGCGCGTGCGGCTGCCGAAGCGGCGGACAGGCCCGTGGCAAGCGCGCCAGCCCGCGCCAGCTCTGCCAGCGACGACCGAAGCACGCCCGCCCCTACGGCGCTGGCCCAACGCAGTGCCTGCAGTACCTGCGGCGTGATCACTACGATCCGCAGCGTCGAGCAACGCGGACAGGCCAGCGGTGTCGGCGCTGCGGGCGGCGCCATCCTCGGTGGTTTGCTGGGCAATCAGGTCGGTAGCGGACATGGCCGTCAACTGGCCACCGTCGCCGGTGCGGTCGGCGGTGCGGTCGCGGGCAATCAGGTCGAGGGCAAGATGCAGAGCACCCGCCACTGGGAAATTACGGTCCGTATGGAGAACGGTAAGCACCGCGTGCTGCAACAGGCGAACCAGCCGGACTGGCATGAAGGTGATGCGGTACGCATCGAACACGGTCAGTTGCGCGCGGATTAAGTACGCTAGCGTACGGACGACCACTGCTGCGCTGGTGACAATGGGCACCAGCAGCAGACCGACGTAATACTGGCCTTGCTAACACCCGCCCCGCGTCCGCCGTTGCAGCGGACGCGCATCCTCATAAGGAGATCGACATGCTGTACACCATCGCTGTGGTACTTATCATCCTCTGGCTGCTGGGGCTAGTAACGTCCTACACCATCGGCGGCTTCATCCATATACTGCTGGTGGTCGCCGTCATCATGGTCTTGCTGCGACTGATCAACGGGCGCGGCCTTTAGCAGAGTATGCCGGGCGCGGGCTGGCCCGTTAGTCCAGACCGGCAAACGCCATGTAGCGCGTATGGGCCAGTGAGGCAATCGGCCCGATCGGCAGCGCCCGGGCTTCATAGCGGATGCACGGCGATACCTTGCCGTAGTTACCGGTATTGAAGATTTCTGTTGCCGTAGCCAGCTCTTCCGGCCGCACGGTACGCTCCTGCACCGTGATGCCTTCCTGCGCCAGCAGGGCGATTACGCGGGCGCGCGTAATTCCGGACAGGAAAGTACCGTTGGCGACCGGGGTTACCACCGCCCCTTCGGGCGTCACCAGGAACAGATTGGCCGATGCAAACTCGGCCACGTTACCCAGACTATCGCACACCACGGCCGTATCAAAACCGCGCTGCTGCGCTTCACGGATCACCTTGGTCGAGTTGGCATACAGCGCCGAGGCCTTGGCATCGGTGGGTGCCATCGACGGGTCCGGACGGCGCAGTGCCGACAGACAGGCCGAGAAGCCGTGAAATTTCGGCAGCGGCGCATCGAACAGGGTCAGGGCGAAGGCACTTTTCTCGGCCACCGGCACCAGCAGACCGTCGGTACCGAACACTAGCGGGCGCACATACAGTTCGGCATCGGGCGGGAATTTGGCGACGCCTTCCACCACCAGTGCCTCCATTTCATCGACCGTCAGCGGGCAGACCAGCCCCACCCGTTCGGCCGAGTG
>JAIELO010000375.1 GCA_019752915.1 Burkholderiaceae bacterium | reverse complement strand
ACCGGCTTTATGTATTTCTGCATGCCGCCCTCCTCGCTCGATACGATTACCCAGAACGTCTACGAGGAAATGGCGTCGATCACCCTGCTGTCGATCCCGCTGTTTATTCTGAAAGGTGCGGCGATCGGTAAATCACCGGCCGGCAAAGACCTGTATTCGGCCATCCACACGTGGATGCACAAGATACCGGGCGGACTGGGTATCGCCAACGTGTTTGCCTGTGCCCTGTTTGCCGCCATGGCCGGTTCCTCGCCAGCCACCTGCTCGGCCATCGGTTCGGCCGGGATTCCGGAAATGCGCAAGCGCGGCTACTCGCCCGGTTTCGCGGCCGGGATCATCGCCGCCGGTGGCACGCTGGGCATCCTGCTGCCACCGTCGATCACCATGATTCTGTATGCGGTGGCGGCCGAACAGTCGCTGGGCCGTTTATTCCTCGCCGGGATAGGTCCGGGCGTACTGCTAGTGCTACTGTTTGCCGGATACGCCGTGTACCGTGCCCGCAAAGAGTATCAGCTGGCCCTGGAAGCCTACCACCGTAACGGCACCAAGTCGGCCTATCTGGAAGATGAACACTTTACGCTGGCGCAGAAAGTTGAAATGCTGCCCCGCGTGCTGCCTTTCATCATCCTGCTGATCGGCGTGATGGTGGCACTCTACGGTGGCTTTGCCACGCCGTCCGAAACGGCCGGTCTGGGTGCCCTGCTGGCGTTGCTGCTACTGGCCGTGATCTACGGCGTATGGCGACCTAGCGAGCTGTCGCCCATCCTCAGTTCCTCGATCAAGGAATCGACCATGCTACTGCTGATTATCGGCATGTCGCTGTTCTATTCCTACGTGATGAGCTATCTGCATATCAGCCAGTCCGCCGCTGCGTGGGTGGTCAGCCTGCATCTGTCGAAGTGGCTGCTGCTGGCGGTGATTTTACTGATGGTGGTGGTGTTCGGCTTCTTCCTGCCACCGGTCTCCATCATTCTGATGACGGCGCCGATCATTCTGCCGCCCCTCAAGGCAGCCGGGTTTGACCTGATCTGGTTCGGCATCGTGATGACGGTCGTGATGGAAATGGGGCTGATCCATCCTCCGGTAGGGCTGAATATCTTCGTCATCAAGAACATCGCACCGGACATTCCGCTCAAGGATGTGGTGTGGGGTGTATTCCCCTTCCTGATCCTGATGTTCGTCGCCGTACTGCTACTGTGCTTCTTCCCGGCCATCGCTACCGGCCTGCCTGACATGATCATGGGAGCAAAATAATGAACTGGAATACGCTCCAGCAGAACCGCGACGCGCGTCTGGCGCGCGCTGCGGCAACGCTTGGCAATACGCTCGATGGCAAAAGTCTGCCGGCCGCACGTATCGCCGATCTGCTGCATGCGGTGCTGGAGTGCGGCGACCGGGTCTGCCTCGAGGGAAATAACCAGAAGCAGGCCGATTTCCTCAGCCATGCACTGGCCAACCTCGATCCGGCGCGCGTCAACCAGCTGCACATGCTGCAATCGGTACTGGCGCTGCCCGAGCATCTGGACGTGTTCGAGCGCGGCATCGCCGCGCAGCTGGATTTTTCCTTCTCCGGCCCGCAGGCGGCGCGGGTGGCGCGGCTGGCGTCAGCGGGCAAACTCAATATCGGCGCCATCCACACTTATCTGGAACTGTTTAGCCGCTACTTTATTGATTTGCCGCCGCGCGTCTGTCTGATCGCGGCGGAAGCGGCTGACCGCCAGGGTAATCTGTACACCGGTCCGAACACCGAAGATACACCGGCCATCGTCGAGGCCACGGCTTTCAAGCAGGGCATCGTGATCGTGCAGGTGAACCGGATCGTCGATCAGGTGCCGCGCGTCGATGTGCCGGGTGACTGGGTCGACTTCGTTGTTCAGTCGCCCCGTCCCTACTATATCGAGCCGCTGTTCACCCGGGATCCGGCGCAGATTTCGGAAATTCAGGTGCTGATGGCGATGATGGCCATCAAAGGTATCTATGCCGAATATGGCGTGCAGCGCCTCAATCACGGCATCGGGTTCGATACGGCCGCTATCGAACTGCTGCTGCCCACCTATGCGGAATCGCTGGGCCTGCGCGGCAAGATCGGCAAGCACTGGGCTTTAAATCCCCATCCGGCGCTGATTCCCGCCATCGAAGCGGGCTTTGTGCAGTCGGTGCATTCCTTCGGTTCGGAACTCGGCATGGAAAACTATATCCATGCCCGGCCCGACGTGTTTGCTATCGGCCCCGATGGCAGCATGCGTAGCAACCGCGCCATGTGTCAGGCAGCCGGTCACTATGCCTGCGACATGTTCATCGGTTCGACCTTGCAGATCGATTTGCAGGGCAATTCGTCGACTGCTACGGCAGGCCGGATTGCCGGTTTTGGTGGCGCCTCGAATATGGGCGCCGATGCACGCGGCCGGCGTCACGCCAGTCCGGCATGGCTGAAAGCTGGCGCCCAGGCCCGCGAAGGGCGCAACACCATCCCGCGTGGCCAGAAGCTGGTGGTGCAGATGGTGGAAACCTTCCGCGAGCATATGCAGCCGGCCTTCGTCGAGCGGCTCGATGCCTGGACGCTGATGGAGCAGACCGGCATGGCGATTCCGCCGGTGATGATCTATGGTGACGATGTGACCCACATCCTGACCGAAGAAGGGATTGCCAATCTGCTCATGTGCCGCAGCGACGAGGAACGTGAACAGGCGATCCGCGGGGTGGCCGGTTATACGCCCGTGGGGCTGGCGCGCGACCATCGCATGGTGGAAAATCTGCGCGATCGCGGTATCATCCAGCGCGCTGCCGATCTGGGTATCGATCAGCGCATGGCCACCCGCGATCTGCTGGCGGCACGGAATATGAAAGACCTGGTGCGTGCGTCGGGTGGGCTGTATCAGCCGCCCAAACGTTTCCGCAACTGGTAAGGAGCGCAGGATGGAAACTCTCAACTATCGATTTGAACAGGGCACCCGCTCGCTGACGGCGCAGCCGCAAGTGGTGGGTGTGGTCGGCTCGGGAAATCTGGAAGTACTGATCGAGGCGACCGAACTGGCCGGTGCGTGCAGCATCGAGATCCAGACTGCAGCCGTCGGTTTCGGCGCTATCTGGCAAGCCGTGATGCAGGACTTCCAGCAGCGCTGGCAGCTGGCCAACGCCCGCATCACCATCAACGACATGGGTGCCACGCCCGCCGTGGTCAGCCTGCGGCTCGATCAGGCCGTGCAGACCATGCTGGGAGACGCCGCATGAGCCGCCCTGTCAGCTATCAGGAAGCCACCGCCCGCGAACGGCTGCAGCAGCTGTTCGATGCCGGCAGCTTCGAAGAATTTCTGCCACCTGCAGCCCGCGTGATCAGCCCCCATCTGGGTCAGTTGAACGCGCCGGTGGCGTTCGATGACGGCGTGGCAGTCGGACGCGCCAGACTCAATGGACTGACCGTCTACACGGCGGCGCAGGAAGGTGGCTTCATGGGCGGCGCAGTCGGTGAGGTCCATGGCGCCAAGCTGGTGGGCCTGTTGCGACGCGCCGTGCAGGATCAGGCGGCGGCGCTGGTGCTGCTGGTGGAGTCGGGCGGCGTGCGTCTGCACGAAGCCAATGCCGGTCTGATCGCCGTCTCGGAAGTGATGCGCGCCCTGCTCGACGCCCGCGCTGCCGGTGTGCCGGTGATCGTGCTGGTGGGCGGCGCCAACGGTGCGTTTGGCGGCATGGGCATCGTGGCACGCTGCGCCAACGTCGTCATCATGTCGGAAGAAGGACGGCTCGCCATGTCCGGCCCGGAAGTGATCGAAACGGCCAGCGGCGTCGAGGAATACGATGCACGCGACCGCGCACTGGTGTGGCGTACCAGCGGCGGCAAGCATCGCTACCTGATGGGCGACTGCCAGCAGATCGTGGCCGACGACATCGCCGCCTTCCGCGCCGCTGCAACCCAGGCCATCACCAACCTGACCGGACAGACGGTAGAGCTGACACTGGCCGCGCTGGAAGCAGAACAGCAGATGCTATCCGAACGCATCACCCGCTTCGGCAGCCTGAAAGACCCGGTCGAGATCTGGAGCGCCATGCAGATTCCCGACGCGGCCAACCTTCCCATGCTGGACGTGGACAGTTTTATTGCAACGGCCAGTACGCGCCGTCTGGAGGCCTGAGATGGATTGGCAGACTATCGCCGCAAGCCTGTTCCCGCAAGGGCACAGCATTACCGAACAGGCCTGCTTCCTGAGTGGCCATGGCCAGCTCGATGGTCAGCAGATCGCCGTGATCGGCACCACCGGGCACACCCCGATCGGCGTCGAGATCGCGCTGGCACAGGCGCAAGCCATCCTGCGCACGGTACGCGAGCACCCCGGCATGCCGATACTGATGCTGATCGATACCCAAGGCCAGCGCCTGCGTCACCGCGACGAAATGTTAGGCATCAACAGCTATATGGCACACCTGGGCAAATGCGTGGATCTGGCGCGCCGTCAGGGTCATCACATCATCGGACTGGTCTACGATCAGGCGCTGTCCGGTGGCTTTATCACCAGCGGTCTGATGGCCGACGCCTGCTATGCCCTGCCCGACGCCACCATCCGCGTGATGGGCCTGCCGGCGATGGCACGCATTACCAAAGTGCCCGAAGAACGCCTGCTGGAACTGGCTCAGAGTAATCCCGTATTTGCACCGGGGCCGGAAAATTATCAGCGCATGGGCGGCGTCGAAGCGCTGTGGCAAGGCGATCTGGCGGCGCAGCTGCGTGCGGCACTGGCGCAGCCGCTTACTGGCGACACACGCAGTGCACTCGGGCTGGAACGGGGCGGACGGCGCTGGGCGCAAGCGGTGATCAACGCGGTGCTGCATGGCGGCCCGGTACAGGCAGGCTGAGATCAGATGGCGACCAGCGCGCTCCGTACCATACGCCACCAGCTGGTCTGGCTCAATGACGCCGGCTGGCAGGCGGTCATTGCGGCAGCGCCAGCGGCACATCAGGCGCCGCTGCGCGACTGGCAAAGGCGCAAAGCGCCACTGGTGGTGCGCCGCCACGAACCGGGCGCGCGCGCCGACGAACTATGTCTGGGCTTGCCCTTGCCACCCGATCCAGTCAGCGGCAACAAGTTGCGCATCGCTCTGAAAGTCAGGCGCGAGCATATTGAAGGCATCAAGCCCGCCTTACCCCTGCATCTGGCGCTGGCAGTGGAAGCGCCGTGGCGCACGACCCTGATCGCACTACAGAAGGCAGCACAGCGCTTTCAATTTCAGGTCTATGGCTCGCTGGCCATGCAAGCCATGACCGGCCTGCCCTACCTGAGCGCCAGCTCGGACATCGATCTATTGTTCCATCCGGCCGACGCAATACAACTGGACGAAGGCCTCGCCTTGCTCGGCGAGTTTGCCGCACGCTTGCCACTGGATGGCGAAATCATCTTCCCCGGTGATCAGGCGGTAGCATGGAAGGAATGGCGCCAGGCACTGGCCCATCCTGCCAAGGTGCTGGTCAAAACCGGCAATGCCGTGCAGCTGTGTGATCCGGCCGATCTACTCGCAACGCTGGAGCAAAGCTGATGGCCCATCTGGCGACGCTGCAAGCGAGCAATCTGGCTGCGGATCTGGTCAAGGGTCAAGTGCTGGCCCCAGCGTTTTCTGCGCTGCTTGAGGAACAGCAGCGCGCCCGACGCTACGCCGCTGCCGTCGCCCGACTGGCGGTGCGCAGCCTTTACCACGAACTGTGTCTGTATCCGAAACCGGGGCTGGTCTCGCTAGTGGACAATGGCAGCCATGACGACATGGATGCGCAGACCTTTGTGCGCAGCCTGTTCTCGCTGCGTCACTATTTCCGCAACATCTGTCTGGCCGGCTGGGAGGACGCGCCCTTTGCGCGCCTGCGCCAGCTCGGTATCGAGGCCGAAGCGGTGATGCTGCGCGCCACGCGCGGCATCAACACCCATCGCGGCGCCATCTTCAGTCTGGGCCTGCTGTGTGCCAGCGCCGGACGCGCGCGCGCCCAGCACATGGCCACCACGCCGGCCAGTCTGCGCGCCGTCCTGCTGATTCGCTGGGGTGCCGAACTGGCCATGCATGCCGCGGTGAAGCCACTCGAGCAGCCTGCCAGCAATGGCTTGCAGGTCGCGGCGCGCTACGCCGTCAGCGGCGCCCGCGAAGAAGGCGCGCTGGGTTTGCCTTCCGTATTCGAGATCGGCGTACCGGCACTGCTCGCCGCTAGCGCACGCGGAGCCAGCCCGCGCTGCGCGCGCATCGACACCCTGTACGCTTTGATGGCACAGGTCAGCGACAGCAACGTGTATCACCGCGCGGGCACGGAAGGAGCACAATACGTGCGCCAGCATGCCCGCCACTTTATCGCGCTCGGTGGCACCGCCCATCCACGCTGGCATGCGCTGGCACTGGCCGGTCATGCCAGTTTTGTCGGCTTGCGGCTGTCACCGGGCGGTGCTGCCGATCTGCTGGCCGCCAGCTGTCTGGTGCAGGCACTGGCCGAACTACCGGCCGCCACGCCGCGCCCACAGAAGTTGCTGGCCTATGAGTAGTCAGGCACGCTTACTGCTGCTGTGCCCCGGTCAGGGCGGCCAGCATGCCGGCATGTTCGATCTGGCACACAGCAGTGCACCTGCGGCGGCGTTGCTGGAGCGCCTGTCACTGACACCGGACGCGCAGCAGGACAGCTACGCCAACCGCCACGCCCAGCCACTGATCGTCGCCGCCACGCTGGCGATGTGGACCGCGCTGCGCGAACACATGCCAGCGCCGGCCCTGATTGCCGGTTATTCCATCGGCGAGCTGGCGGCCTACGGGGTGGCCGGCGCTTACAGTGCCGAGACGGCGGTCGCGCTGGCAGTCCAGCGCGCCGCGATGATGGATGAGGCCGCCAGCGCGATGCCGGACCAGACACTACTGGCCATTTCCGGCATGGCACTACGCCGCGTACTGCCGCTCCTGCCGCAATACAACTATGCGATCGCCATCGAAACGGGCGAGGACAGCTGCATCGCCGGCGGCCCGGCCAGCCACATTGACGCGCTCGCGCAGACGCTGATGGCGCACGGTGGCCGCAGCACCCGGCTACCGGTTGCGGTGGCCTCGCACACCCATTGGATGCAGACGGCCGTCGCACCGTTCGCGGCACTCCTCGAGCGCACGCCCTTCCTGCCCATGCAGGCGCCAGTACTGTCGGGCATCAGCGCAATCACGGTGCGCGACCAGCGCAGCGCCGTGGAGCAACTGTCGCGCCAACTGGCCGAAACCATCCACTGGTCGGCCTGCATGGATGCCGCGGCCGAAGCGGGCATCAGTTATGCGCTGGAACTGGGACCCGGATCCGCGCTGTCGCGCATGCTGCAACAGCGCCACCCGCACATCCGCAGCCGATCCGTGGCAGATTTCCGCACGCTGGACGGCATTCTCGACTGGCTAGACCGCGCCAGCAGCAGTGCCGGTCACTGAGCAGAGCACCGCGCACGCCTGTGTCAGGATAGTTGTCGTGTCCTACGCCATCGTCGTACCGTCATAAAAACAAATTTGATTTCGCCCGGCTGCTTTGGCTTGATACATCGCTGTGTCAGCCCACTTTAGAATGTCGTCCTCGTTCGCGTCATGGCGGCTGAGTAACGCGACACCAATACTCACCGTGCAGTGATGTTCGACGGTGGTCTCGGCATCACTTTTGTAGGCGAATGTTAAAGAATAGGCCTGCGCTAAGGAACTACGGATTTTCTCCGCAATATGTTTTGCCTGCGCTTGAGCGTCAGTTCTCTCCGCCATCAGATCGCCGACCAGCACGACAAACTCATCGCCACCGAAGCGAGCCACCGTGTCAGTCTCGCGTACACAATTTTTCAATCGATTTGCGACCTCAAGCAGCAGCATGTCACCTACCGCATGCCCATATTTGTCGTTGAGCGGCTTAAAGTTATCGAGATCAAGGAACATCAGTCCACTATAGCAAGCACTACGCTTGCTAACTGCCATCATCTGACTCAGGCGATCATTGAGCAGGCGGCGATTGGGTAGTTTGGTGAGATTGTCATAGAAGGCATATTGACGGACTTGATCCTCTATCTGTTTACGCTCAGTGATGTTACGTGCCACACCGAGAATGCCAATAAGCTCATTGGCTGAATTTTTCATACCACTGGTAGTGACTTCGGTCCAGACGGTTGATCCGTCTTTGCAAGGCTGTTCTAGTTCACCGCGAAACTCAACAAAGGCTTGGCCCATCGCCATTGCTGCGATGGGCTCACTCAGTGCTTTTTCCGCAATCGGTATTGATGTGGCGGTAAATACTTGCGCCAGTGACTGTTGCATGACCTCGTCACTGGTGTAGCCCCTGAGTTTTTCAACTGATGGGCTGACATAAGTGAAGCGGCCATCGAGACTCATCATCCAAATGACGTCAGTAGCGTTATCAGCCAACAATCGATGCCGTTCCTCGCTGACTAGCAGCAGCTCATGATCCTTTTTGCTCGCGACCAGCGCCTGGCTGAGGCGCCGGTTGATGCGATGAATGTAGAAGGTCACGCCACTGACGATAGCCAACAACAAGCAGCCGATGTAGAGCCATGTCAAATCACGCTTTACTTTTACATTGTAGATAAATCCATCGAGCGAAGAGTTTTTGGCCAGCAAGCCGAGATCCGCATACGTGTCGGCAATATGGCGCCAACGGCCAGGATTCATGTAACCAATCTCGATTAAATCGGTGCGCAAAAGTGCGGCCATTTGCTTAGCTTCAAACAAATAAAACTCGCGCTCATGCTGCTGCGAGTATTTGGCCACAATCAAATCCGCAATTTCTTCTGGGTGCGCCATCGCGTATTGCCAGCCGCGTAAGCTGGCAGCACGCAAAGCCTCAACCCGCGCGGGGTTATCCCGTATTTCTTGTTCAGTGGTGAATAGGTTGTCCCCGTAAAA
>JAIELO010000127.1 GCA_019752915.1 Burkholderiaceae bacterium | reverse complement strand
GCCTGCGCGCTTCCGTCACCGGCGAAATCGTGATGGACAATGTGTTCGTGCCAGAAGAAAACGCCTTCCCTGACGTGCGCGGTCTGAAAGGCCCGTTCACCTGCCTGAATTCGGCCCGCTACGGCATCGCCTGGGGCGCGCTGGGTGCGGCGGAAAGCTGCTGGCATACCGCCCGTCAGTACGTGCTGGACCGCCACCAGTTCGGCCGTCCGCTGGCTGCGAACCAGCTGGTGCAGAAGAAACTGGCCGACATGCAGACCGAAATCACGCTGGGCCTGCAAGGCTGTCTGCAACTGGGTCGCATGAAAGATGCCGGCACCGCTGCCGTGGAAATCACCTCGATGATGAAGCGTAACTCCTGCGGCAAGTCGCTGGACATCGCCCGTACCGCACGCGATATGCTCGGCGGTAACGGCATCTCCGACGAATTCGGCATCATCCGCCACATGGTCAATCTGGAAGTGGTGAATACCTACGAAGGTACCCACGACATCCACGCCCTGATTCTGGGCCGTGCCCAGACCGGCATTCAAGCCTTCCAGTAATTGCATGGATAGGCAGCAGGCATAAAAAAATCGGGGCTAGCCCCGATTTTTTTTGTCCTTCACCAGCGCTCAGGTCCTAGAAACCCTTGAAAATGTAGCCGATGCTGACACTCGCTGCCAGTGGATCGAGACGTACGTCCTGGGTCTGGCCGGTCGAGAAGTGCACCTTGGTTTTCAGACGGGTCTTGATCAGGGTCGCGTCGAGGAACCATTTCTCGTTGATCTTCACGGTGCCGCCGATCTGGTAGCTCAGTGCGACTTTATCGTCGAGTTTATAGGTGGTGCCAGGGCCGCCCGTGTTCAGCAAGGCCGTCAGCTGGGCCGAGCCGGTTTCCTTCTGGAACATGGCATAGGTAATTCCCAGACCCACGTAAGGACGGAACATCGAATTGGCGCCCAGGAAGCGGTATTGCACCAGTGCCGTCGGTGGCAACACTTGCGAGGTGCCGAGTTTGCCGGTGCCTTCGATGGCGCCCGCACCGATCAGGTCGTGCTTGTACGGCAGACCCAGATCCATCTCGGCCGAGATGTTATCGGTCACCATATAAGCGAACGCCAGACGCGGCTTGCTATCGGTGCCCACATCGGCCTTGGTGCCGGGCAGTGCCGGTGCCGACACATCGCCCGAATCGACTTTCGGGGTAATCTTGTTCATGCCCAGCGTGGTCAGCCAGGTACCGGCGGTCTGTTGCGCCGAGGCGGCCGTGGCCAGCGACATTGCGGCGGCCAGCGCCAGCAGTTTCAGGGTGTTCTTCATAGCGTCTCCAGATTTTTTTGTGAGGTCGGCAGCGCCGCGACCGTGCTCCGGTCGCAGCGCGCAACGACTGAATTACAGCCAGCCCTTAACAACCATCTTCTCGGCCACATAACGGGCCAGCAGCAGGTTGTTGAACGGGGTCGGATGGACGTCATCGGCAAACGAGTAGTGGCTGACATCGCCCGCTTTCAGGTTGCCGCCATTGCAGCCCAGTGCCGAACCCAGCGGGTTCTTGGCAGGGCTCAGGTCACACGCCGTTTCCGACACCACGGTCAGGCCGTAAGGGCCCGGGTTGGTAGCCTGATCGTGGCTGACGGCGAACACGTCAACGATCAGTACTTTCGACTCCGCGCCCAGCCCGGTATTCAGTGCGTTATTGAAAGCGCTCACCATGGCATTGATCAGTGCCTGGGTCGAAGCATCTTTCGACAGACCGGCCGGCGTGGTGGCCACGTCCGGCAGATTGTTGACGGTCACGAAGTTGGCGCCATTGGCGATCAGCTGGGTTTTCACCAGTGCCACCAGTTCATTGCCGGCCTGCGCCATGGCAGCGACCAGTTCCGGACCATGTGCGGCAGCATAGGCGGCACCGGCTTTACCACCGGCCGCAGTCGCGTCGGTGGTTGCCTTGGCCACCATCGGGCCGTACACGGCCGGTGAGGCCACTGCCGAGTTACCTGGCTGCACTGCTGCTGCGCCAATCGCTGCTTGCGTGATGGTGGTCTGGGTGCTACCCGAACGGGCGGCTTCGGTCTGGGCTGCCAGACCGATAGCGCCTGCGGCCGTTTGCGGATTGCTTGCGCCGGCAGCCAGCTGGCCTACCAGACTGGTGACGTAGGCGGTACCGCCAGCGGCCGTACCGGCAGCGGTCGCAGCTGCGCTCAGCGCCGACAGATTGAACAGCACGTCATTACCACCGGCCATGACGAACACCATTTCATCGCCCTTGAATTTGCCGCCCACCACTTTCAGGTGATTGGCGATCTGGGTGGCGACAGGAATCGTCAGCGCGCCCAGCGAGCTACCGGCCAGCTTGTTGCCCGGACCGACAGGATTGGTCACGCGCGAACCGCCGGTGGCATAACCGTAGCAGCCGGCATGGGCTACTTGCGGTACCGAGAAACCTTTGCTGGCGTCGCCATCGAGACCGGTCACGGCCGGGCATGGTGCTGGCAGACCCAGCTGCGCTGCCACCAGTTCGGTCCAGTTTTTGCCGGTCAGGGCAGGATTGACGGCGGTGTTATCGCCATTGATGGTGAACTTGCCCCCCTTCAGGGCCACCACTGTGCCCACCGCATAGGAGCCAACGTCGGACAGACTGTCGCCAAACGAAATCTGGTTGCTGTACTTATTTTTGAGGATTTGCGGGCCGGGGGTTGGGTCGGTGCCGCCGCAACCTGCCAGGATGGCCAGAGTCGCTGCCGCCAAGGCAAATTTGGTATGACGCATGTTGTCTCCTAGAAAAATTCTTTTATGGTGTGATACGAACGGTTGTGCTATTCGCAACCTCTTTAATATGCCAGCCTTAGCGGGCAATGTATAGGGATGAACGGAAAAACCGGCGCGTTTGTACCCAAAAAAGAACGCTTGCTCGCCGCAAGTCAGGCGGCGAGCAGATGCTGCTTAGCACCATTCACCGTGCTGGTGCAGCATCGAAGAACTTGCGCGCTTCGCGCAGACAGAATGGCGCCACCAGACCGGCGTGATAACTGTCCCGCAGCGCCTGATTGGCGTCGGCATTACTGCCTCCGGCCTGGGTGATGGAGAGCTTTAACACTTGCTTGGCAGCGGCAAATTCAGCCCGCACGGTACGGTAATCACCGAGCAGCGCCGAATCATCCAGATCCAGTACCGCCAGCAGCCCTGCCCCCATACTCTGGGCCCGGAAATAGGCCACCGCCGCATCGGTATTGGCAAACGGCACGACCGGATCCTGATTCCCGCCACACAGCAGCATCGGCAGCACCGGGGTGTAAGTGCGCAGATCGTTCTTCAACAGCCATCGACGTAGCGCCTGCGCCGGCGCACAATTCAGCGGTGCATTATTGCTGGCGTTACAGGGCTGGGCTTTGAGGTCGCTCAAATAGCTGTCGCGATAGGCGCTGCTGAGTAAATGGTCAGCCCCGAAGTAGCGGCTATAGCCGCTGCTCTGCGGCAGCGAATCCTGCGCGAACAGCACATCGTTGGGCAACTTGCCAGCCGTGACCAGCGCGCCCAGACTCAGGCTACCGGGCAACAGGGTTTCGATGCCGCTGGCGTACTGCGCTGCATACACCTGCGTCGGGCTGGTGTACAGATTGGCACCGGCACGCTGGGCAGCCGTAAACAGCATCGGCAGGAAGCCACTGGAACCGAGCGTGGGCGCACCGTTGAAGATGGCGTCGCCGAACTGCAGCAGCGCATACGGGCCGGACAGCGGCGCAGCGGCCGTGACCGTAAATTCGCTGGCGTAGTCGCGCTGCATGGCGCGCTGGGTGGCCATGGCCACAAAGCCGCCCTGCGAGTAACCACTCACCATCAGACGGCTCGAGGCACTGGCGCCCAGCCCGGGCAGCACGCTGCGGGCTGCGCGCAGCGCATCGATCATGTCGGCAGACTGCTGGCTGGCGTCCAGATAGGGGTGATAGTCCAGCGTGGAACCGGCATAGCCGGCGTAGTTGGGCGCCACCACGATATACCCTTGCGCGGCAAACATGGCGGCCACGGTGCGCACTTCGGTGCCCGACAGATCGGCCATGTCATTGCTCTTCAACGCAGACGTGCCATGCGCATACAGTAGCACCGGGCGGCTGCCCTGACAGGCTGGCTGACTGCCCGATGGCAGCATGATGGCGGTGCTGGCTTCGGTGTCGGCGCCCTGGCCATCGAGCGTGTGGTAACGCAGTGTGTACAGGGTCACGGCACAGGTGGGCGTACCGGTAACGGCACTCCCGTAGCTGACACTGGCCTCCACCAGCGCCTTCATCTGCGCCGGTTCCACCGTGGTGACGCGGAAGCCGCCCACGGCAACCGGCACCACGCTGGCGCTACCGATGGGCTGGCCGCGTAGCGTGAGCGGCGGCGGAACCGGCTGAGTGCCGCCACTGTTCGAGCTGGCAGGCGTACCACCACCGCAACCGGCAAGTAGGCTGGTGAGGACAATGGTCAGGCCGAGAGTGCTCAGTGTGGCAGGAAAAGAACCGCGCCGGGCGACACTCGGCGGGCAAAGATGGGGTTGGTGGAACATGGGCAAGTCCTCGCAAGATGCAGGGACGACGCCCTGCAGAGTGTCAGATGGCCGGGCAATCACGTTGACCGACAGCATCTGAATCTTAGCAGGAAAGCAAGCCCGGCAAGACCTAATCTGGCCTTGCCGCACCTTTATTTCAGCAGGCTGGCCAGCACTCCGGACGAACCATGCACGGCGCGCCGCAGGCGGTCATTAATCCCTAGCCACAACGCATCCTGCGGCGGGGTTTCCACCAGAATCAGATCGCAGGCACGCTGATCCATGTCGCGCAGCGCGGCATACAGACCATGCGCATACGCCGCCGGCTCGGCCGGCAAGCTGCACTGGGCATGCCCGCAGGCTGGCAGGCTATGGCTGATCACGGCCACCTGCACGCCGCGCGCCTGCAACTGCGCCAGCGTGGCCGGCAAAGCGGCCGTGTCCAGCATGGTCACCGGCGTGCGCGGAGCATAGTGCGATTCCAGCGTACCGGAAGCGCGCGGCGCGGCCTGATCGGCAGCAGCCGGCAACATGCCGATTACGTCGGCAATCTGCTGCGCCGAAATATGGCCGGGACGCAGCAGCACCGGGCCATGGGTCGCCAGTCGCGACAGATCGACGATGGTCGATTCGATACCGACGGCACTCGATCCGCCTTCCAGCACCATGCTCAGCAAAGCACCATCACAGCTCTCGCCATCGCGCGCGCCATCGTCATGGGCGTCCAGACCGAACTCGTCACGCACATGCTGCGCCGTGGTCGGACTGACGCTACCGAATTTATTCGCCGAGGGCGCTGCCACACCACCTTGGCCGCCCTTGAAGGCGCTCAGCAGCGCAATCGCCACCGGATGCGAGGGGCAACGGATGCCGACCGTATCCTGACCACCGGAAACGGCGTCAGGAATATGCCGGGCACGGGGCAGAATCAGCGTCAGCGGGCCGGGCCAGAAGGCCGCCACCAGCTGCTGGGCTGCCGCCGGAATCTCCTGGCACCAGTAAGACAGATCGGCGCCGGGCGCGACGTGCACGATTACCGGGTGATCGTTAGGCCGGCCCTTGGCCTGATAGATGCGCGCCACCGCCGCAGGGTTTTCCGCGTCGGCACCAAGCCCGTACACCGTCTCGGTCGGGAAGGCTACCAGCCCGCCCTGCTCGAGGATGGCGGCAGCGTCAGCGATGGCAGCGGCATCGGCCGCGCCAACGGCCGCGCCAATGGCCGCGCCATGCCCGCCTGCGCCTGCATTCAAAGCTGACTTCACGCCGGAATTCCCAGAATGGCGCAGGCCGCCAGCAACTGCTGCTGGGCCTGCTCCAGGGTTGGTGCCACCAGCGTCAGATGGCCCATCTTGCGGGCGCGACGCGGGTCATCCTTGCCATACAGATGCAGACAGGCGCCCGGCAGTGCCAGCACCTGATCCCAAGCCGGTTCACGCGGCGTCGCGCTGTCGCCCTCGAACCAGACATCGCCGAGGATATTCAGCATCACGGCTGGCGAATGCTGGCGCACATCGCCCAGCGGCAGACCGGCCATGGCGCGCACCTGCTGGGCGAACTGGCTGGTGATGCAGGCGTCGATGGTGTAGTGCCCGCTGTTATGCGGACGCGGTGCCATTTCATTGACCACCAGCGTGCCATCGGTGAGCACAAAGAATTCGATGCACAGCACGCCCACGTAACCGAGTTCGGCC
Organism: Burkholderiaceae bacterium; assembly: GCA_019752915.1. Taxonomy (GTDB): domain Bacteria; phylum Pseudomonadota; class Gammaproteobacteria; order Burkholderiales; family Burkholderiaceae_D; genus Rugamonas. The sequence goes on along the minus strand of JAIELO010000127.1, from coordinate 2,697 downwards.
ACGATGGCCTGTGCGGCGCGCTGGGCAATGCGGGTAGTGTCGGCCGACACATTCGGACCCGGCACGGTGGTGGTAAACAGAATCCCGTCACGGTGCACGTTCTCGGCAATCGGATACACCACCGATTCGCCATCGGCGCCACGTGCCGTCAGCACCGATACTTCATAGGCCAGCGGCAGCATTTTTTCCAGCAGACAGGTGACCCCGTTCATACTGGCAAACGCGGCACGCACATCCTCACGGCTACGCACGCGCACCTGCCCTTTACCGTCGTAACCCATGCGCACGGTTTTCAGGATACCGGGCAGCAGATCGTCGGGAATGGCATCGATATCGGCATCGCTGGCGATGGTCTGGTGCGGTGCCGGCAGCACGCCGGATTTATCCGCACAGCCGACGAAGAAACGCTTCTCCGCAATCCGGTCCTGCGCCACCGACACGCCATGCGCATTGGGTGCCACAAACACTTGCTGGGCCAGCCGCGACAGCGAATCAGCCGGCACGTTTTCAAACTCGGTGGTGACGGCCAGACATTGCGCCGCCAGCGCGTCGAGCCCGGCCGCATCGCTGTAGCCGGCTTCGATCAGGCGCTGCGCCACCTGCCCCGCCGGACAGGCGGCCGCCGGTTCCAGCACGGCCACCTGATAGCCCATGCTCTGGGCTGCCTGAGCAAACATGCGGCCCAGCTGGCCGCCGCCCATCACCCCCAGCCAGGCTGCCGGCTGGGCGGCCGGCAGAATCGGCGAACGGGAAGTTTGTTGCGGGGAAGATGAAGAATTGCTCATACTAGTTATTCATACCTGTTACTGATACCAGTTCAATCAAAGGGGCAAGGTCATCGCCTCGGCAGCCGCCGTTTGCGTGGCGCGGAACGCCAGCAACTGATCGGCCAGCGCGTCGTCGGTAGCGGCCAGCAGAGCCACCGCCGTCAGCGCAGCATTCGCGGCACCGGCTTCACCGATGGCGAACGTCGAGACCGGCACGCCTTTCGGCATCTGCACGATCGACAGCAGCGAGTCTTCACCGCGCAGATATTTCGATGGCACAGGCACACCCAGCACCGGCACGATGGTTTTAGCCGCCACCATGCCCGGCAGGTGGGCCGCGCCACCGGCACCGGCGATGATGGCGCGCAGACCGCGCGCACGCGCCGTTTCCGCGTAGGCAAACATCTGGTCCGGCATGCGGTGCGCCGAAATCACTTGCGCTTCGAACGGGACGCCGAACTGCTTGAGGATGGCGACGGCATGCTGCATCACGTCCCAGTCCGAATTCGAGCCCATGATCACGCCGACCAGCGGCTTGGCGGCTTGCGTAGCTGCGTTCATATTAAACCTTCAGTTTCTGGCCGGTCAGGCGCTCGATGGCTTCGAAATACTTGCCCTGGGTTTTTTCGATGACGTCCGCTGGCAGCGCTGGCGCCGGTGCCGTCTTGCCCCAGTCGGTCAGGGTTTCCAGATAGTCGCGCACGAACTGCTTGTCGAACGACGGTGGCGACATGTCCGGTGCATACGAATCGGCCGGCCAGAAGCGCGAGGAATCGGCCGTCAGCACTTCGTCCATCAGGTGCATCACACCGTTTTCATCAAGACCGAATTCGAACTTGGTGTCGGCGATGATGATGCCGCGGGTAGCCGCGTACTCGGCAGCAGCCGTGTACAGGGCAATGCTGACGTCGCGCATTTTGGCAGCCAGTTCGGCGCCAATGCGGCTTTCCATGTCGGCAAAGCTGATGTTCTCGTCGTGTTCGCCCAGATCGGCCTTGGCCGCTGGCGTAAACAATGGTTGCGGCAGTTTTTCCGCCTGACGCAGACCGGCGGGCAATTGAATGCCGCAGATGGCGCCGGTGGCCTGATAGTCTTTCCAGCCCGAACCGATGATGTAACCGCGTACCACTGCTTCCACCATGATCGGCTTGAGACGCTTGGCGACTACGGCACGGCCTTTGACCTGTTCGACTTCGTCGGCAGCGACCACCGATTCCGGCGCCACGCCAGTCAGGTGGTTCGGCACGATGTGGCCGAGCTTTTCGAACCAGAAATCGCTCATCTGGTTGAGGACCATGCCCTTGCCGGGAATCGGCTCGTTCATCACGACGTCGAAGGCGGACAGACGGTCGGTGGTGACGATGAGGATTTTGTCATCGCCAACGGCGTAGTTGTCGCGGACTTTGCCGTGGCCGAGCAGTGGCAGGGACTTGATGGAGGTCGTGTAGAGGCTGTTCATAGCGGAGCGTGTGGAGGGTGTATAGACTAGCGGTATAGAAAAGCGAAAACCGGCGGAAGTGATGCGGGGCCGCCGGTCAAGAGAGTCGGGCTAATTCCGAGGGGAATTAACCCGTTCCAAACAGAATTTTACTTCACAATCTGGGCCAGCTCGCCGGCCTTGTAGCGTTCCGCCATTTTTTCCAGCGAAATCACCTTGATTTTCGAGGCCTGACCTTCGCAGCCGAAGGCCTGGAAGCGGGCACGCACCACTTGCTCGGCAGCCAGACGGGCTGGCTTGAGGAAGTCGCGCGGGTCGAATTTCGACGGGTTCTGGAACATGAACTGACGTACTGCTGCCGTCATGGCCAGACGGATGTCGGTATCGATATTGATCTTGCGAACGCCGTGACGGATGCCTTCCTGGATTTCTTCCACTGGCACGCCATAGGTTTCTTTCATGTCACCGCCGAATTCGCGGATGATGGCCAGC
>JAIELO010000261.1 GCA_019752915.1 Burkholderiaceae bacterium | reverse complement strand
CCTGGTGGCAACTGCCGGAAGACGCCGATGCGCCTGCCCTGCTGGCCAAGTACACGGCGCTGCGTACCGTGCGTACCGATGTGACCAAGCAGCTGGAAGATCTGCGTGCTTCGGGCGCCATCGGTTCCTCGCTGCAGGCCGAACTGACCATCAAAGCGGCCGGTGACAAGTTCTCGCTGCTGGCCAGTCTCGATGACGACCTGAAGTTCGTCTTCATCACCTCCGCTGCCAAGGTGCTGCAGGTTGCTACGGAAGCGGAAGAAGCGGTGGAAGTGCAAGCCTCCAGCGCTGCCAAGTGCGAGCGCTGCTGGCACTACCGCGCCGACGTCGGCAGCCATGCCGATCACCCGACCCTGTGCGGCCGCTGCCACAGCAATCTGTTCGGTGCGGGCGAACAGCGCAAGTTCGCTTAATATGTGGTGCGCCCATACCATGCGTATGGGCGCTACCGTCGTAACGAACTCTCTGACTTTTCTATGGCCACCAAAAAAATCTTCCCTAGCAAATCCTCTGGCAGTCTGACTCCATGGCTGGGCATTGCCGCCATCATCATTCTGATCGACCAGATCTCGAAAATCACCATCACCCGCACCTTCCAGCTGGGCGAAGAAAAGGTCATCACCAGCTTCTTCAATCTGGTGTTGGCATATAACAAGGGCGCCGCCTTCAGCTTCCTCAGCAACAGCGGTGGCTGGCAGCGTTACTTCTTCACGGCGATCGGCATCGGCGCCGCCTGCTACATCATCCTGCTACTGAAAAAGCATGGCGGCCAGCGCATGTTCGCCTGGTCGATGTCGCTGATTCTGGGTGGCGCGATCGGCAATGTGATCGACCGTCTGCTGTACGGCCACGTGGTCGACTTCCTCGATTTCCACTGGAACGGCATCGCCCACTTCCCGGCCTTTAACGTGGCCGATACGGCGATCTGTATCGGTGCCGGCCTGTTCATCCTCGATGAACTGCGCCGCGTGCACCGTTAATTCACTCAACCTACACAGCGATTCATTCAGGAACCTGCATCATGATGGATTTGAGCGGAAAAAAAATCGTCCTCGGCCTGACCGGCGGCGTGGCCTGTTACAAGGCAGCAGATCTGTGCCGCGCCCTGACCAAGTCCGGCGCCACGGTGCAAGTCGTGATGACCGACGCAGCGACCCACTTCATTACAGCCGTGACCATGCAGGCGCTGTCCGGCCAGCCGGTGTTCAGCAGCCAGTGGGACCCGCGCGTCAACAACAACATGGCCCACATCGACGTCACCCGTGACGCCGACGCGATCCTGATCGCGCCCTGCTCGGCCGACTTCCTGGTCAAGCTGGCGCACGGCGTGTGCGACGATCTGCTCTCGACCATGTGTCTGGCGCGCCCGCAAACCGTGCCGCTGCTGGTGGCACCGGCCATGAACGTGGAAATGTGGAGCAATCCGGCCACCCAGCGCAATGTCGCGCAGCTGCGCGAAGACGGCATTGTGTTCTTCGGCCCCGATTCGGGCGAACAGGCCTGCGGCGAAGTGGGCATGGGCCGTATGCTGGAACCGGCCCATCTGCTGGAAGAACTGATTGCCTCGTTCCAGCCGAAAGTACTGGCCGGCAAACGCATCCTGATTACCGCCGGTCCGACCTTCGAGCCGATTGATCCGGTGCGCGGCATCACCAATCTGTCGTCCGGCAAAATGGGTTACGCGGTGGCGCGTGCCGCACGCGAAGCGGGCGCCGAAGTGGTGCTGGTGTCCGGCCCGACCGCACTGCCTGCGCCATTTGGCGTGCAGCGCATCAACGTCCAGAGCGCGCTGCAGATGCACGAGGCGGTACTGGCCAATGTCGACCATCAGCACATCTTCATCGCGGTAGCAGCGGTGGCCGACTGGCGCGTCTCCAACGCCAGCGAGCAGAAACTCAAAAAGAATCCGGACGGCTCAGTGCCGGACCTGAAGTTCGAGCAGAATCCCGACATTCTGGCCAGTGTCGCCGCCCGCACCTCGCTGGCCGGCTATCCTTACTGCGTCGGTTTTGCCGCCGAGTCGGAAAATCTGGTGCAGTTCGGTGCCGACAAGCGCGAGAAAAAAGGCATTCCCCTGTTAGTCGGCAATATCGGCCATCACACCTTCGGTCAGGACGACAACACCATCATCCTGTTCGACGAGAACGGCCACACGATACTGCCGCGCGCCGACAAACTGACGCTGGCACGCCAGCTGATCTCGGAAATTTCGAAACGTATCACCCAGCATTCACTGTTTGCTCATTAAATGAAAAATATCGCCGTTAAAATTATGGACCCGCGCATGAAAGATCAGCTGCCGGCCTACGCTACCCCGGGTTCGGCCGGTCTTGACCTGCGCGCCTGTATCGACGCACCGATGGTGATCGAGCCCGGTCAGACCGTGCTGATTCCGACCGGTCTGGCGATCCATCTGGCCGATCCCGGTTATGCCGCGATGATCCTGCCGCGCAGCGGCATGGGCCATAAAAACGGTATCGTGTTGGGGAATCTGGTAGGCTTGATCGACTCCGACTATCAGGGCCAGTTGATGGTCTCGACCTGGAATCGCGGTCAGAACGCCTTCACGCTGAACCCGATGGAACGGCTGGCGCAACTGATCATCGTACCGGTGCTGCAGGTCGGTTTCGAAGTCGTTGAGGAATTCGGCGCGAGCGAACGTGGTGAAGGCGGTTTTGGTAGCACTGGCAAGCACTGATCTAATACTGAGTTAGTACACAACAGAGACGGAGACCCGCATGGGGCAGCAGACAGACTGGTTATCACGCCGTACCACTTACGGGCTGTTGACGGTCGCCGCGCTGCTATCGGGCTGTTCGATGCTCTCGCGCGCACCGGCTCCGGCACCGACCGAACCGCCCGTCGCGCGGGTCATCCAGGAAGAACCGCCAGCCATCACGGCGCGCGTGGCAGCTGCCCGCGCCGATCTGACCCGCATGGTCAACCTGCAGGACCAGTTATACCGCATCGCCGCACCGCTGCTGATCAACAATGCCGATCTGTGCCGCAACCATGCGCGCAATCTGCTCGGCTTCACCGCCAAGAACCGCTATTCGTATTCCGGCGAATTCATCGACGCCGCACAGGCAGTTCTCAACTACGGTGACCAGCTGGAAGTAGCCAGCGTGCTCGCCGGCAGTGGCGCTGCACGCGCCGGGCTACGCAAGGGCGATAAGCTGCTCGCTGCGGAAGGCAAACCCCTGCCCGCCGGCCAGAGCGCAGAAACGCAGGCGGCCGCCATTCTGGCGCCCCTGGTGGCCAACAGCCAGTCCCTGAACCTGACCGTGGCACGCGATGGCCGCAACCAGAATCTGAACCTGCCCGTCACGCGCGCCTGCGCCTTCCGTATCGACATCGGCAATGCCGATAACATCAACGCCTATTCCGATGACCAGCGCGTGATGATCACGCGTGGCATGGTCAACTTCGCCCAGAGCGACGAAGCCATCGCCTACGTACTGGCCACCGAACTGGCCCACAATGTACTGGGCCATGCGGCCACCACCCGTTCGGCCTACACGCTGGGCAGCATCATGGACAATCTGGTGGCCATCCATCCCGACACCAGCGTCCTGATCGGCACAGCAGGCGTCAAGCCGATGCCGCAGGAACTCGATGCCGCGGCCGACTATCTGGCGCTGTACATGGTGGCGCGGGCCGGCTACAACATGGACCGCGCGCACGCCTTCTGGCAACGTCTGGCGACCCAGTATCCGCCCACGGTACTGAATGGCTACACGGCGCACCATCCGGCCACCGCCTATCGCCTGAATGTGATTGACAAGACCATCGCGGAAATCAAGGCCAAACAGGCCAGCCGCCGGCCACTACTGCCATAGATCGCGCCCACATCAAGACACCGAACGCACTACTCGCCGCCTGTCTGAGCCTCGCCTGTATCGCTGCGCAGGCTTCCGAATGGAGCAAACTGGGAACTGGCGAAGGCGCTGTGGTGTATCTGGACAAGGCCAGCATTATCAAGGGTGACAAGTCGCACCGCGTGTGGACCATGCGTAGCTACAGCAAGGCGCGCGTGACGCCCGATGGTAAAGCCTACCGTTCGGTCAAAGCCATGCACACCTATGCCTGCGACGAACGCACTACCGTGTTACTGGCGCAGGTTTACTATCCCGATGCGATGGGCAAGGGGGAAGTCGTGGGCAATTACAAATATGAGAAATTTGCGCCGGAAGACATCATCCCGGACAGCCCTTTCGACCACGCACTTGGCGCGGTCTGCGTACCCTGATTCCCTAGTTAGGGAAGTTGGGGAACACATTCCCCATCAACCAGGTCAGACCGGCACAGATCAGTACCGCGCCGATCAGCACCAGCAGCAGGCGGCCGAATTTCGGCTTACCGTCATCATCATCGCGAGTCGTCATGGCTATTCCTGCAAGCTTTAGAGAGCCGTAGTATAGTCCCTTTCATGGATAGCATCGACCTCGAAGTACTGAAAACTAGCGCCGGCTGGATCGCCGCAGGGCACCGCTGCGAACTGATCACCGTCATCAAGACCTGGGGTTCCAGCCCCCGTCCGGTGGGCGCCACACTGGCCATCTGCGACGACGGCACGGTCGTCGGTTCGGTCTCCGGCGGCTGCATCGAGGATGACCTGATCGAGCGGGTGCGACGCGAAGGGATCACGCACGCCACACCACGCATGGTCAGCTACGGTATCACGGCCGATGAAGCCCATCGCTTCGGCCTGCCCTGCGGCGGCACCATCGAGCTGGCCATCGAACCCTTATCGGCAGCCAGCCGCATCGACGAGCTGCTACAGCGCCTCGAACAGCACCAGCTGGTGCAGCGCCGGCTCGATCTGCATAGCGGCGCCGTGGAACTGTCGGACGCCGCGCCCGGCACCCAGTTGCAAGTGAGCCAGCACGCCATGGTCACCGTGCACGGGCCACGCTGGCGGCTACTGATTATCGGCGCCGGACAACTATCGCGCTTTCTCGCGCAAATTGCCAGCGCCATGGATTACCACGTGATCGTCTGCGATCCGCGCGAAGAATACCGTGCCGGCTGGCAGCTGGACGAAGTGCCGCTGCTGCACGACATGCCGGACGATGTGGTCACCGCGCTAAAGCTCGACCATCGCAGTGCCGTGGTGGCACTGACCCATGACCCGAAACTCGACGATCTGGCGCTGATGGAAGCGCTGCGCTCGGACGCTTTCTATGTGGGTGCCATCGGCTCGCGCCTGAACAACAGCAAGCGCCGCGAACGCTTGCTGCAGTTCGATTTGAATGCGCAGCAACTGGCGCGTCTGCACGGCCCGATTGGCCTCTACATCGGCAGCAAGACCCCGGCCGAAATCGCCATCTCGATTCTGGCCGAAATGACAGCCATTAAAAACGGCGTACCTGCCAGCCTGCTGGTGCCGCATGCCGCGACGCCGGCGGCACCGGGCAGCAGCGCCTGCGCCGTCGATCTGGGTGCCACGTGACGGCGCCGTCCCACCGGCACCGAATTCAATCGCAAGATCCGGCTAGCGCGCGCCACCGCTTTCGGCGATCATCGTCTGCGTGCCAGCACTGCCAGCAGTACCAGCCCTACCAGCCATCGCAAGCACGCCCCACCCGCCCAACTACGGAACCCGCATGAGTACTTCCAACCTGTTACGCCTGATCCTGCTTGCCGCCATCTGGGGCGGCTCCTTCCTGTTCATGCGGATCGCTGCGCCGGTGCTGGGCGCGGCCGTGCTGATCGAATACCGCGTGCTATTCGCCTCGCTGTTTCTGGCCGTGATTGCGCTGCTACTGAAAAAGTCCCTCGATCTGCGCCAGAACTGGAAGCACTACCTGATACTGGGACTATTCAATTCCGCCCTGCCCTTCCTGATGTTCGGCTTTGCCGCGCGCACCCTGTCGGCCTCGCTGCTGGCGGTGCTGAATGCCACCACGCCGCTGTGGGGCACCCTGATTGCCGCCATCTGGACGCGCCAGATGGTCAGTGCCAAAGTCATGCTCGGCCTGCTGATGGGCGCCTGCGGCGTGGCGCTGCTGGTCGGTTTCGATCACATCGCCAGCCAACCGGGTGCCGGACTGGCAATTGCCGCCGTGCTGTTCGCCGCCTTCAACTACGGCATCGCCAGCAATTACGCGAAACAGGCCAAGAGCGTTGAGCCATTCGCCAATGCGCATGGCTCGATGTGGGCCTCGACACTGCTGGTGCTACCAGCCTTGCCATTTTTCCCGGCACCGGGCACACCCACCATCGGCATCATGGCCGCCGTGCTGGCACTGGGCATTGTGTGCAGCGGCATTGCCTACCTGCTGTACTTCCGGTTGATTCAGGATATCGGCCCCGCGTCGGCACTCACGGTGACGTTCCTGAGTCCCCTGTTCGGCATCCTGTGGGGCATCCTGTTCCTCGGCGAGCATGTCGGCTGGTACACCTTCGTCGGTGCCGCCATCGTCATCACCGGCACAGCGCTGGTGACCGGCTTCCGGCCCAACTTCGGCGTCTTCAAACGACAGCAAGGCGTATGACACCGCAACCGCTCGAATTAGCGCTACCGGCACACTACCGCCTGCAGGATGTGCTGGCGTTTCACCGGCGCGATAGCGAGAGCGTGGCCGAGCAGGTGGCAGCGCAAAGCCTGCGCAAAGGCATTCTGCTCGATGGTGCACCGGCCGTGCTATCGATCAGCTTTGATCATGCCAGCACACCCGCCAGCGCCCACTACAGCGTCGACCTCGATGGCGACGCCAGTGACACCGCGCAGGCCCAGCTCGACGAAGTACTGCATAACATTCTTGGACTGCGGCTCGACCCGCAAGCGTTCTGCGATTTCGCGGCCGACGATGCCCTGTTCGGAGCACTGACACGCGCCCAGCCGGGCCTGCGCGTGGTGCAATCGGCGACGCTGTTCGAAGCGCTGACCTGGGCCATCATCGGCCAGCAGATCAACCTGTCGTTCGCGATTTCCCTGCGCCGCACCTTGATCCAGCAGGCCGGACACCAGCACAGCAGCGGCCTGTGGTGCTATCCCGATGCCGCGGCCGTCGCCGCACTCGATGCAGAAGCCCTCACCAGTCGCAAATTCTCGCGCGCCAAAGCGGACACCGTGCTACGTCTGGCACGGCTGGTGGCGGATGGCTCCCTGTCGCTGCATCTGTCCGAACATAACGACATCACACAGGTGTCTGAAGCGCTACTGGCTGTCAAAGGCATCGGCCCGTGGACCGTCAACTACGGCCTGCTGCGCGGCTACGGCTATGCCGACTGCTCGCTGCATGGCGACGTGGCAATCCGCACGGCGCTGCAGCGCCTGCTGGGAGAAGACAGCAAGCCTGACCTCGCCCGCACCGAGCAGATACTGGCGCGCTACCGCCCGCATCGCACCATGGCCGCCGCCCACCTGTGGGCGAGTCTGCATCCGCGCAGCGCCGATTAGCCGCGTTGCTGATCCGCCAGCACGACTTTGCAAGCGCTCTGAAAGCGTCAGAAAAACGGCGTAAAATATTATCCGGAAAACATCACACTATTGTTAAAGCTGTTGGATAGCTTCGTGCCCGGAGAGGAGAGTCGGTATGCAAGGTGCCATCACCCGAAAGCATTTGTTTGTACTCGCCACGGCGACCGTGCTGGCATCCTACTACTGCTACTTTCGCACCCCGCTGGCTGTCAATGCTAACGGCGCCGATCCCGCCGTATGGCCTTATCTCATCGATGTGCTGTTCTCTGTACCGCTGCTGTACTTCATTTTATTTCGCCCCGGCCGCAAGCAGATGCTGACCGCATGGCTAGGCATCGCCTCGCTCGGCATGCTGGCGGGGCGCTGGATCAATCCGGCGCAGGAACACGCCTATGGCCAATACTCCCTGCTGCTGATCGCCATCGAAGTCGGTCTGGAATTACTGCTAGTTGGCGTACTCATACAACAGTGCCGCCAGCACCTCCAACACCACGCCGACGCAGACGATGCCATGGCGCGCATTTTCACCAGCAAGCCTATGCTGTTCGAAGCCCGCATCTGGTATTACGCACTGTTCCTGCGGGATGGTAATCGGCTACGCTTCCGCGGCGAACAGCACTTCCGCTACGACCAGAACCATGGCAACGCCTCGAACCAGTTTGCATGGATCATGGTGATGCTGTTTGAAATGCCGATCTCCCATTTTCTGCTGCATCTCTGGCTAGGCAATAGCTGGCAGGCGTGGACCATCGATCTGCTCAATCTCTGGGGACTGCTGTACTTCCTGGCCGAGTACCGCGCCACGCGCTGGCGTCCCATTTCGCTCGATCACGACGCCCTGCTAATCCGCACCGGGGTGCTGGCCCCGGACCGCATCGTACCCTTGCCGATGATCGCCAGCGTGAGCCGCTGCGAGGATGGCATACGACGCCAGCGCGGCGTGATCCGATGCCGCCAGTCCGGCTCGCTCAACGTGAGAATCACCTTGCAGGCCGACAGCCAGCTGCCGGATATGTTCGGCCGCAACAGGCCAGTGAGCGACATCTACCTGAGCCTGGACACGCCGGCCGTTTTTGTCGATACCTTGCGCGCTAGACTAGCAAGCAGCGGGCTCAATCCGTCCACGCCATCACACATCGGGCAATCCTGAACCTGCCGCCAGATCGGCAACGAAACACCACGCACACCTACCATTTGCGACATGCTTTGATCCGGCATAAAGTACCCGTACCAGCGCGCGATTAATCTGGCGGAGGTGCCCCATGGACGATCACATCATCAATCTTTACGACACGGATTTTCTCATCTGGGTAGAGCGCCAGGTGAAGTTGCTGCGCGGCCGTCAATTTGACCAGCTCGATCTCGACCATCTCACTGATGAAATCGCCGATATGGGTGGCCAAATAAAACGGGATCTGCGCCACCGGCTGGATCTTCTGCTGATGCACTTGCTGTAATACCGCTACCAGCGCCAGCGTACTGCCAGTCAATTAGGCACCGGCCCGCAGCTGACACATATCACGCTGGCAACGCCACACCGAAATCGACCAGCCCTGAACGGGCCGCTAAATGCATCAGCTTGAAGTCATTTTCGGCATTGAGC
>JAIELO010000126.1 GCA_019752915.1 Burkholderiaceae bacterium | reverse complement strand
ACCATTCTGGACCGGATCGATCTGGAGCGCCTGAAGCGCTTGACGCCGGAACAGTTCAAGCACGAACTGGCCTTGCTGGTACAGCGCATCATCGAAGACGAGCGGATTGTCCTGAACCAGAACGAGCGCCACAATCTGGTACTCGATATCCAGCACGAGATGCTGGGCTTTGGGCCGCTCGAGCCACTGCTCAATGATCCCGGTGTGTCGGACATTCTGGTCAACACCTGCAGCAAGGTGTACGTGGAGCGCGCCGGACGGCTGGAACTGACCGAGGTGACCTTTAACGACAACGCCCACCTGATGAAGATCATCGAGAAAATTGTCTCGCGGGTGGGGCGGCGCGTCGATGAGTCGAGCCCCATGGTCGATGCGCGGCTGCCCGATGGTTCGCGGGTCAATGCCATCATTCCGCCGCTGGCCATCGATGGCCCGATCCTGTCGATCCGGCGCTTCGCCGTGCATCCGCTGACGGTGCAGAATCTGCTCGACTACCGCAGCCTGACGCCGCCGATGATGGAAGTGTTGCAGGCGCTAGGGCAGGCCAAGGTGAATATCCTCATTTCCGGTGGCACCGGCAGCGGCAAAACCACCATGCTGAATGTTTTGTCCGGGTTTATTCCCGCAACGGAGCGCATCGTCACCATCGAAGATGCTGCGGAACTGCAGATGCGCCAGCCGCACGTGGTGCGACTGGAAACGCGCCCGCCGAATATCGAGGGCAAAGGCGAAGTCAATCAGCGTTCGCTGGTGCGGAATGCTTTGCGGATGCGCCCCGATCGCATCATTCTGGGCGAGGTGCGCGGGCCGGAAGCGCTCGATATGCTGCAGGCCATGAACACCGGCCATGAAGGCTCGCTGGCGACCATCCACTCGAATACGCCGCGCGATGCGCTGTCGCGGCTGGAGAACATGGTGGGTATGACCGGCCTGAGTCTGACCCCGCGCGCCACCCGCCAGCAAATCTGTTCGGCGGTGACGGTGGTGATGCAGGTCTCGCGTCTGACCGATGGCACGCGCAAGCTGGTCAGCCTGCAGGAAATCACCGGCATGGAAGGCGATGTGATCGCCATGCACGAGATCTTCCGCTACGAGCAGCGCGGCGTGGATGGCGATGGCAGGGTGCAGGGACGCTTTTCTGCAACCGGGGTGCGGCCCCGTTTTGCCGAGCGCCTGCGCATGTTCGGCGCTGCCGTGCCGGACAGTGTGTTTGATCCCGAGCGCGTGTTCGAGTAACGCCATGAATGCTTTTCTCGCCGGCTTTTTCGTACTGCTGTTCGCAGCCGTGATTGTGCTGCTGGAAGGCGTGTGGCTGTGGTGGTCTGGAGCGCATGGTAGTGCCGCGCGCCGCATCAACAAACGCTTGCGGCTGATGGCTGCAGAAAGTGAACGTAGCGGCGAGCGTATCAACATACTCAAGCAGCGTCGCTACAGCGGCAACGCTACGCTGGACAAGCTGCTGCGCCGCACTGCCGGGCTGGCACTGTTAGACCGGCTGCTGCTGCAAGCCGGGGTGCGCTGGTCGGTCGCCCAGTGTCTCGCGGCCATGCTGGTGCTGCTGGTGGTCTCGCTCATCGGGTACGTTCTGCTAGCGCTGCCATGGTTGCTGCGGCTGGGCGTGCTGCTGCTGTTACCGGCGCTGCCGCTGCTAGTATTACTGCGCAAACGACAGGCGCGTCTGATCAGGCTGGAACAGCAATTGCCCGAGGCGGCCGATTTTTTCTGTCGTGCGCTGTGCGCCGGACACTCGTTCGCCAACGTGATGCAGATGGTGGGCGAGGAGATGCCGGAACCGATCGCCGGTGAATTCAAGTTCGCCTATGAGGAAATCAATTATGGCGTGCCGATGAACGAAGCCCTGCACAATCTGGCGCTGCGGGTACCGCTGACCGACTTGCGCTATCTGGTAATCGCCGTGCTGATTCAGCGTGAGTCGGGCGGCAATCTGGCCGAAGTACTGGGCAATATCAGCCGCCTGATTCGTGCCCGTCTGCGCTTGCTGGCGCAGGTGCGGGTGATGTCGGCGGAAGGGCGCTTGTCGGCATGGATACTGGGTCTGCTGCCGCTCGGGGTACTGGCGCTCATGCTGCTTACCAACCCGGATTATGTGCGGGTGCTCTGGACCGATCCGGTCGGGGTGCGCCTGATCTGGTATGCGTTGCTGATGGCGACAGTGGGTGTGCTGTGGATGCGCAACGTGATCCGGATCCGGGTGTAGGAGGCGCTATGGACTATGGTCAGGTGGTGTTTCTGGTGCTGGTGTTTCTGGTAGTTGCCGGTCTTGCCTTACTGGCGCTGCTGGTTTTTTCCTCGGCGGCGCTACGCGCGCGACTGGGAATAGTGGCGACCACCACGGTCGCAAAGAAGGGCGCTGAGCATGGCTGGGTAGAACGGGTTGCGCAAGCGGCGCAGCCACTCTCGCGGCTCTCGCTGCCGGAGGCGGGCTGGGAGCGCTCGCCCTTGCGTACCCGTTTCATGAATGCCGGCTGGCGCGGTGCTTCGGCACCGTCGCTGTACTTCGCCACCAAGACGCTACTGGCGCTGGCGGTGCCGGCGGTGCTGACGCTTTGCGCCACCACCCTCTGGCAGATTGGTCTGGCGCACGGTCTGTTCCCGATGCTGCTGGCGGGAGCCGCGTTCGGTTATTACCTGCCGAATGCGGTGCTGGCACGGCGCGCCACTGATCGCTGCCGTGAGATTTTCGAGAATTTTCCCGACGCCCTCGATCTGCTGACAGTGTGTGTGGAAGCGGGCCTGAGTCTGGAGCGTGCGCTGGCCAAGGTGGCAGGCGAAATCCACATCAAGAGCGCGGCGCTGGCGCAGGAGCTGCAACTGGTGCTGATGGAAATGCGCGCCGGCTTCACCAAGGAGAAAGCCCTGCGCAATCTGGCGCTGCGCAGTGGCGTGGAGGATGTCGATACACTGGTGGCGATGCTGATCCAGTCCGAGCGCTTCGGTACCAGCATGGGGGAATCGTTGCGTGTGCATTCGGAAAATCTGCGCGCCAAGCGCAGCGTGATGGCCGAAGAGGCCGCGGCGAAGATCGCCCTGAAGCTGTTGTTCCCGCTGATCTTCTGCATTTTTCCGACGCTGATGCTGGTACTGATCGGACCCGCCGGGATACAGGTGTATCGCATGCTGCCGGGTATGCTCGGAAAATAAAAAAACGTCCACCCGGGGGAAACCAGGCGGACGTGAAAAACACACCCATGTGTTTACTGCTGCGGCTTACCGCATTCTTTACTGCCAGCTGATGCTACCCATGCCTTGCGTGCTGGCTTTGCGACTGGCCGGATTACCGTACACGGTGGCCGAACCCAGTCCGCTTAATTTCATCGACGCGCTGTTTTTCGCGTACACCGAGGCGCTGCCTAATCCTGTCATCTGCACGTCGACGGCGTCGGCTTTGAGCTGCTCGGCATCGAGCCCGCCCACGCCACCGAGATTGACATGCAGCTGGCGGGTCTGACCGCTGATTTCGATGTGTCCTGCGCCGTGCAGGTCCAGATCGACCTTGTCACTATTGCCGGCATTGACCGTCATGCTGCCCACTCCGCCGAGCCGCACATTGACGTTGCGGTATTGCGAGTTGAGGTTGACGGTACCGGCACCTTCCAGCGCGACGCGCACACTGTCGCCGCTAAAGCCCTTGACGTCCGTGACGCCGACGCCGCCGGAGGTGAGCTGACGCAGATTCGGGAGCGTTAGCTCGGCGCGCAGTTCCTGGCGATTGCCAAAGTTGATGGTGCGCTGCTTTACTGTGCCGATGTGCAGCGTGTCACCGCTTTGCACCACCGTCACTTTTTTCAGCGCGTCAGCCTCTCCGTATAGAGTCAGCGACGCGACTGGTCCTTGTTTGATTTTCAGGTTGATCACGCCGTCGAGATCAACGTTGACGGTGCGTGCATCGACGCTGCGGTTCTCGCTGCTGACGTCGGCCGCTTGCACCAGCGCAGTGGCGCTGGTGAGGATCGTTGCCAGCATGGCGGTTTGCAGAATTTTTTTCATCGTATGCTCCGTCGTAGTGGGCGTATTACAGGGCTGCTTTTTCAGCGGCGGTCAGACGTTTGGCGCTGACGTTCACCACTTGCATGGTGGCGCTGCTGTCTTGTACGGCAGGCTTGTTTGCTGGCACGGCAGCAGTAGCGAACGAGGTGGCGCCAGCGATCAGCAGTGCAGCGATGAAGATGGCTTCCATGTTTTTTGCGATGTTCATTTTGAGCTCCTTGGTGTGGTGGGTGAATCAGGTTTTGTCTTGCGATGAGTGAACTATAGACAGGTAGCTGATGCGCTTCCATCGACATGTGACGAACTGCAAAAAACTGGGGGCAGAATGCGGAAAAACGGCGTGAAGCTGCGGCGCAGGCGATGGAATGCGCCGCCAGCCCGCGCCAGCAGCCCCACAGCGCCGCGCTGGCTGCTACTGATAGCGGTACTGAGCTCGGTTTGCAGCACACGCGCCAGAGCATCCGGGCCTTCAATAAATATATTGACAGTGATAATGTATTAATCTACTGTATAAAAAAGCGCGGTGTGCCGGGCATCGCGACAATCGGAGTCAGGTATGGAACAGGCAAGGGAATTTACGCTCGACGAGCTGTGTGCGCTCACCGATCTCGGTAAGCGCACGGTGCGTTATTACGTGCAGATGGGGCTGGTGGATCGGCCGCACGGCGAAACCCGCGCAGCGCGCTATGGTGCACGCCATCTGGAACAGTTGCTGCAGATCCGCCGCTGGGTGCAGGAGGGCATGTCGCTCGAACGTATCCGCGCCTTGCTCGATGGTGAACACACCAGCGTGCCCTTGCGCGCGCGGCCGGCCGGAACGGTGGAAGTATGGAGCCATCTGGTACTGGCCGACGGCGTGGAGTTGCAGGTCGAGCCGGGGCGGGCCGGTCTGTCGCCCGAGCAGCTACGCCAGTTCTATGCCGGGGTGATGGCCGTCTACGCAAGCATTCAATCGACGCAGGATGAACAGTAAAGGGGGGGGGGAGCGATGGTGGTGACCGAGAACTGGAGTGAAGTGGGCGTATCGGCGCGGAAGGGCAAAGCACCGGTGCTACGCAAGGTGGAAATTCGCGGCACGGTGGCGGGTCTGTTACTGGAACTGGAGGTGGAACAGCATTTCCACAATGCCTCGCAGCAGAACGTGGAAGCCGTTTACACCTTTCCGCTGCCGCCCGATGCGGTGTTGCTGGAAATGGACTGCCGCCTCGGTGAGCGTAAGCTGAGCGGGACTATCTTTCCGGCGGCGCAAGGCGAGCAGCAGTACGAAGAAGCACTCGAGCAGGGCGATACGCCAGTGATGGTGCAGAGCGCTGGTGCCGGTCACTGCACGGTCAATATCGGTAATCTGCAAGCCGGCGAGGTCGCGGTGGTGCGTTACCGGTTTGCGCAACTGCTGGCGTATATACAGGGACAGATCCGTATCGGTATTCCGACCGTGATCGCGCCGCGCTACGGCAATCCTGCCAGTGCCGGTCTGGCGCCACACCAGTATCCGCATCATCAGCTGGATGCTGAGTATCCCTGCACGCTGCAACTGCAATTAAACGGCGCCCTGCAGGCCGGTGAGATCAGTTCACCTTCCCATGCCTTGTCGGTACGGATGGTCGATGGAAGCCTGAGTCTGAGTCTCGCCAAGAGCGCGCGCATGGACCGCGATATCGTGGTGTTGATCGATGGCATGCAGGGGCAGTCGCTGGCAGTGTGCAGCAAGGATGAGACCAGTGGCGAGACGGTCGTTCTGGCCAGCCTGTGCACTGCTGCTGCCGGTGCCGTAGCGGCCCAGCCAGTGGCGATGAAAGTGCTGGTGGACTGCTCCGGTTCGATGGCCGGTGACAGCATGGATAGTACGCGGCGCGCCTTGCACGACATGCTGCGCGATCTGACGCCGCAAGATAGTCTGAGCCTGAGCGCGTTCGGCAGCACGGTGGCGCACCATCGGGCCGGCATCCATGGCGCGACGCCGGAATTCATTACGAGCGGTTTGCTCTGGGCCCGCGAGCTGTCGGCAAATATGGGCGGAACAGAACTGGCACAGGCCTTGTCCTCGACATGCAAGCTGGCTGGCAAGGCTGATATTCTGCTGCTCACGGACGGGCAGATTGCCGATGTCGAGCGGGTCATCGAGCTGGCGCGCAATATGGCGCACCGTATTTTCGTGGTGGCGATCGGAACGGCGCCTGCGGGCAGTCTGTTGCAGCGGCTGGCCGATGAAACGGGTGGTGTCTGCGAGTTTGTGGCGCCGCTGGGCGACATCCATGGCGCGATCCTGCGCACGTTCCGGCGCATGCGCCAGCCGCCCGTGCAGGAACTGACGCTGGACTGGCAAGCCCCGACCAGCTGGCAAGTGGCTCCGCGCAGCGTGCTGTTCGAAGAGGAAACTACCCATGCTCTGGCCGCCTTCGCCGACGTAACACCGCCCGTAGCGCGCCTGAGCTGGCAGCGTCAGGGTCAGGCAGGTGAACTGAACCTGCCGCTGGATGAGCAGATGATGCGTCTGCCGGGCGATACGCTGGCACGGCTGGCGGCGTCACTGCGCTTGAGTAAGCTCGATGCGGAGGATCGGCGGGCACTGGCCTTGCGCTACCGTTTGCTGACCAGTGATACCCGTCTGCTGCTGGTGCACGAGCGGGCGCCGGGTGAGCAGGCGCTTGAACCGGCTGTCTTGCATAGTGTGGCGCAGATGCTGCCTGCCGGCTGGGGCGGAAGCTCATCCGTGTCTTTGTCAACGCAGGAAAAAACGCTGCCTTACAGTGTAGCCAGCCTCAAGGCGCCTGTCGTATGGTGCCGTGCAAGTACGCCGATAAGCCCTGATATGTACGAGATTCCCGCCTTCCTGCGTAAGCTAGACGTGAATCCCGTCAACCCGGATCTGCAGCAGGCCGCCGCGCGCAAGGCGATCGAGGAATTTGTCTGCGCAACTTACCGCCGCTGGGCGCTGTTGAGTAAGAAGCAAATTGTGCCGGGCTGTCTGGCGGATTGGTCGGAAGATTTGCCGGACTTGATACTGGACATGTTGAACGGGTTGCAGCGTGACGGTGCAGCCGAAGGGGATGTGATTGGGGCCTTCCTTGCGGCACTGAGTGGTATCGCCCACCGCCTTGGGTGCGAGCGCGACTTCCACCAGTGGCTATTAGCCAGAGCACCGCTGTCGTCGCGCTCCTTGCAAGCGCAGATTAGTGATCGGCTGACCGAATTGACCGGCTGGGCGGTAACGCAGGGACTGGGTCTACACCGAAGGCTGGCGCGCCGTTTGCGCTACGCTCAGCCGGTCAAGCGCTACGACCGTCCCCAGTTGCTGGATAAGTGGTCAGACTAGTCCGACGCTGCTGGAAGCGCTGTGTAAAGAACAGCGCTTCCAGTATGCCGCCAGCGGCACCGAGTGCGTGGGCTTGCCACATGACGGTGATCCCGGCCGGCAGGGAGGTGCCGCCCAGTGCGATACCGAGCGCTTCGCAGGCAGTTTTCAGTACCAGTAATGCTGCCAGCGCGGCTATCCAGTAGCGCGGGAAGATCCGGCGCTCCCAGAGGGCGCACAGCGCCATCACGGCCATCATTACATCCAGGCCGGACAGACCGCGATAGTGCGTCAGTTCCGGTAGGCCTAGCAGTAACGCGAGCGCGATCAGCGCGGCACCCCAGCTCAGAGCGATGCACAGGCGCCGCGTCCCCACCAGTGGCTCCAGCACGGCGCCGATCAGGAACAGAGCTACAGCATCGGTGATGCCATGCTGTGCCGAGAAGTGCACCAGATGACCGCTCCACAGGCGCCATAGCTGGCCAGACAGAATGGCTAGCCGGTCGTAGGCCAGCGCTTCGCCGAGTGCTGCGGGGGCATAGACCAGTGCCAGCGCGGCGAGCGCCAGTAATGTGCTGGCAGGTGCCCGCATCGTTAGCGCCCGCATCGCCGGCACCCGCTTAGTCGGCACCCGCATAGGCTTCCTCAGCAAAGCTAGCCGCCGCCTAGCCAGCGCGGCGACGTTTGCCATACACCAGCGCCGCTAACAAGCCCGCCAGTGCCAGCCAGCCCCAGTCTGCAGCACCGCCGCCCTGGTAGCCTTCCTTGTTGCGAATCTGGATCGAGCTATCGTTCTTCAGGCGTTCGCGGAAATTATCCAGCTCCGTTTGCAGGTGGGGAATCAGCTGGTCTACGGCCTGGTTATAGCCATCCGACTGGGCCGCGCGGGACTTCGCGCTGAGACCTGCCATGGTGGCATTGCCAGCGACGCGGCTGGTGCCCGGCGCACGGAACAGCAGCTTGCGGCTTTTTACGTCGAACACGGAAGCGTCGAGCATGGTCTGGATGTCGTACTGATTACCCTGAATCACGTAAGCACCGACGATGGTCCAGTACAGCATGGACAGCACGTTGGTATCGTTGAACTGCACCTGATCGTACGACAGCAGGGTCACGACTTCCACGTTGAACATGCGTGCGACCTGATCCAGATTATCGAAGCCGCCGCGTGCCTGCATGTAGGCGCTCGGGATGATTTCGATGCTGCCGATGTAAGCGTGCTTGGCGAACGAGGC
The DNA here is from genome assembly GCA_019752915.1 of Burkholderiaceae bacterium. GTDB lineage: Bacteria > Pseudomonadota > Gammaproteobacteria > Burkholderiales > Burkholderiaceae_D > Rugamonas. The sequence goes on along the minus strand of JAIELO010000126.1, from coordinate 539 downwards.
TTTGACGCGTTCCAGCAGTTGCGTTTTCTGCTGCTCGCTCAGGGCGCCACCCCAGCCAGCGCCCGGTACAAAGGCGATGCCGACCCGGACGGGCGGACGCAGCTGGGTAACGCCCGCTTGCAGCATGGGCGCCTGTTTCGCGTTCGGGTAAAGGTAGTCCACCACGCTGCCGTTTTGCTGGGCGCGGTGTCCGGAACCCCAGAACGCGCAGCCGCCTAACAGCGCCAGTAGCAGCGCAACGATGAAAGTTTTTATGTAGTGCATACCTGATCCTCTGGTTAAATCTGGGCGACAGGCAGGCATGCGTACCCAAGTGTTGCGCATGCCTGCCGGTGGTGACGCAGCGTTCCGGCCGATGAGTCAAGGGATGCAGCCTAACAGATGGGATGAGCGGGAAGGTCACACATTCTCACATACAGCGCATCTTTCGCAGCGGTGCTGTGCTGCGCACCGCGAAGTACCGTGTGCCGGGGCGGCAAGCTGCACCAGGGCGAGTGCGATTCAGCGCATATGCATATGCGCAAACTGTCCTGTCGGCG
>JAIELO010000047.1 GCA_019752915.1 Burkholderiaceae bacterium | reverse complement strand
ATGGTGGAAAATGCGGATCACGATGCCCCCTGCTACTGGCCACACAGTGTGATCGATGATGGACCGACGCGGTAGCGCGGCATTGAGGCGTCACAATCGGCTCTGCTGTTTGCGCGGGCTGAAGCGGAAATTGGCGCGAAAATGACAGGCATGTGTCAAATGGTCTATAGTCATGGGTCTTTAGTGTAATCAAGCGGAATCATGAAATTTGATGTTGCAATTGTCGGCAGTGGACTGGCCGGCCTGTCGGTCGCCTTGCATCTGGCCGAAACGCGCACAGTCGCGATCATTTCCAAGCGCGCTCTCAAGGATGGCGCCAGCAACTGGGCACAGGGTGGCATCGCTGCGGTACTCGATTCCGGCGACAGTCACACCCAGCATATCGATGACACGCTGGTCGCTGGCGGTGGACTGTGCGACGAGGCGGCCACCCGCTACATCGTCGAACACGGCCGCGAAGCCATCGAATGGCTGATCGAACAAGGTGTGCCGTTCACCCGTGACGATTCCGCCGAACTGGGCTTCCACCTGACCCGCGAAGGCGGCCACAGCCAGCGCCGCATCATCCACGCTGCCGATGCTACCGGTCATGCGGTGCAGGTGACGCTGGAAGAAAAAGTACGTGCCCATCCGAATATCACGCTGTTCGAACATCATTGCGCCATCGATCTGATTACCTCGGATAAATTGCATGGCTCGAAAAATGGCCAGCCCAAGTGCTACGGCCTGTATGTTCAGGATGAACAGAGCGGTCAGGTTCTGACCTTTGCCGCTGAACACACGGTGATGGCGACCGGCGGTGCCGGTAAAGTCTATCTGTACACCACCAATCCCGACACGGCCAGCGGCGACGGTATCGCCATGGCGTGGCGCGCCGGTTGCCGCGTGTCGAATATGGAGTTCATCCAGTTCCACCCGACCTGTCTGTACCATCCGTACGCCAAGTCCTTCCTGATTACGGAAGCGATCCGTGGCGAAGGCGGCTTGCTGAAGTTGCCGCCGGAGGCTGGCGCTGCTGCCGGCAAGCGCTTCATGCTGGCCCACGACGAACGCGCCGAACTGGCACCACGCGACGTGGTGGCGCGCGCCATCGACTTTGAAATCAAGAAGCGCGGTCTCGATTATGTGCATCTCGACATCAGCCACAAGCCGGCCGAATTCCTGATCGAACACTTCCCGACCATTTATGCCCGCTGTCTGGAACTCGGTATCGACATTACCAAGCAGCCGATTCCGATCGTGCCGGCAGCCCACTACACCTGTGGCGGCGTGGTCACCGATCTGCACGGCCACACCGACTTGCCGGGCCTGTATGCCGTCGGCGAAACTGCCTGCACCGGTTTGCACGGCGCGAACCGTCTGGCCAGCAATTCGCTGCTCGAATGCGTGGTTATTGGTCGCGCTTGCGCTACCGATATCGCCGCCAAGGAAAAAGGCGAAGTACCTTATCTGCCGGACTGGGATGAAAGCCGTGTCACTGACGCCGATGAAGAAGTAGTCATCGCCCACAACTGGGACGAGTTGCGTCGTTTCATGTGGAATTATGTCGGCATCGTGCGTACCACCAAGCGCCTCGAACGCGCCCAGCACCGCATCGCCCTGCTCAAGGAAGAGATCGACGAGTACTACCAGAACTTCCGCATCACCCACGATTTGCTCGAACTGCGCAATCTGGTCGATGTCGCTGGGCTGATCGTCAATAGTGCGCTGCAGCGCCGCGAAAGCCGTGGCTTGCACTTCAGCCGTGACTATCCTGAAACCTTGCCGAAAGCTTTGCCGAGTATCCTGACACCCAACCGTCGTCAATAAAAGGTTGTTGCATGATCGACTTGCGTACCGCCCGCGTGGCAGACATACCCGCCATGGAAGCCCTGATTGCCCGTTCGGGCGTGGAACTCAGCACTGGCTTTTATAGCCCTGAGCAGGCACAGGCCATTACCCGCCATGTGTTCGGGGTGGATACGCAATTGGTAGCCGATCAGACCTATTTCCTGATCGAAGACGAGGGTAAGCTGGTCGCCTGTGGCGGCTGGAGCAAGCGCGCCACGCTGTTCGGTGCCGATCGCACCAAACAGGGTGCCGATCCCTTGCTGGATCCGGCCACTCAGCCAGCGCGCATCCGTGCCTTCTTCGTGCATCCCGATGCGGCGCGGCGTGGTCTGGGGAGAATGCTACTCAATCACTGCAGTGATGCTGCTGCCGCGGGTGGTTTCGGACGTCTGGAACTGGCGGCCACCCTGCCCGGTGTTCCGCTATACCGCGCCTGTGGTTTCAGCGATATCGAAGCGTTTGAAATCGACTTACCCGGCCCCGTCAAAGTGGGGCTGGTGCGTATGGGAAAAGATATTAATTCCGAAATTGCGCCGGAAAATGCCCCGCAGCACAGCCCGGGGCATAGCGCAACTTAGCCGACGATGCGCAGCGAGTAGTCCGTTGCGCGAACATCCTTGGTCAGACTGCCGATCGAAATCCGGTCGACACCCGTTTCGGCAATCGCCCGCACGGTATCGAAATTGATACCGCCCGACGCTTCCAGCAATGCCCGACCGGCATTTAACTGAACGGCTTGCCGCATCATGTCCAGACTGAAGTTATCCAGCAGAATGGACACGGCACCGGCGTTCAGTGCTTCTTCCAGTTCGGCGATCGACTCCACTTCCACCTGAATCGACACACCTTTGTCGAGTTTGCGCGCAGCCTGCACGGCAGGCGTAATACCGCCCGCTGCCGCAATGTGATTTTCCTTGATCAGGATGCCGTCATACAGCGCCAGACGCTGGTTCTGGCCACCACCGACGCGCACTGCATATTTCTGCGCCAGCCGCATACCGGGCATGGTCTTGCGCGTGTCGAGAATGGCGGCGCGCGTGCCGGCGATCACATCGACATATTTGCGCGTCACCGTGGCAACGCCAGACAGCAGTTGCAGGAAATTGAGCGCAGCCCGTTCTGCCGTCAGCAAAGCCCGAGCCGGGCCTTGAATCGTGCAGACCAGACTGTCGGCCTTCATCAGATCACCTTCGGCATACTGCCAGTCGATTTCGATACCAGCCTGCATGCAGTTCATCACGCCTTCAAACCATGGCGCGCCACACAGCACCGCTTCCTCGCGGACGATCACGCGCGCGCTGGCACGGCCGCCCTCCGGTACCAGCAAACCAGTCAGGTCGCCGCTACCGACGTCTTCCAGTAATGCTGCCAGCAGATTGGCTTCAAATGCTGCTTTGAGCGCATCGTCGAACGGTGCGAACGAATTTTTCAGAGTACTCATGCCGGACCAATTCCCGAAAACAGTTTGCCTTCCTGCGCCAGATCGGCGCTCGCCTGTACGCGTGCCTTTTTCGCCGCGGCGAAATCGAGCATGCGGCTGATCGAGGTCACGGCCTGCTGGCCAATCACCGGATCGACATGGATCTCGTGGTCACTGGACTGATCCATGTTCTCCAGCAGATCAACCAGATTCTGCAGACCGTTCATGGCCATCCATGGGCAATGCGCGCAACTCTTGCAGGTGGCGCTATTGCCAGCGGTCGGCGCTTCGATAAAACGCTTGCCCGGGGCCAAAGCGCGCATCTTGTGCAAGATCCCGTTATCGGTGGCGACGATGAAGGTATCCGCGTCCGAGTTCACCGCGGCATCGATAATCTGGGTGGTGGAACCCACCACATCGGCCAGCGCCACTACGTGGGCGGGCGACTCTGGGTGGACCAGAATTTTCGCTTGCGGATATTCAGCCTTCAGCAGCTCCAGTTCCACGCCCTTGAACTCATCGTGCACCAGACAGGAACCCTGCCACAGCAGCATGTCGGCACCGGTCTGCTTCTGGATATAGGAACCCAGATGCTTGTCCGGCGCCCACAGGATTTTCTTACCCTGCGCATGCAAATGGGCGACGATATCGAGACCGATCGACGACGTCACCATCCAGTCGGCACGCGCTTTCACGGCAGCGCTGGTATTGGCATACACCACCACCGTGCGATCCGGATGGGCATCGCAGAAGGCCGTGAATTCCTCTACCGGGCAACCGAGATCGAGCGAACAGGTCGCGTCCAGATCCGGCATCAGGATACGTTTTTCCGGGCTCAGAATCTTGGCCGTTTCGCCCATGAAGCGCACCCCGGCAACGATCAGCGTCTTGGCCGGATGATCACGACCGAAACGCGCCATCTCCAGCGAGTCGGACACGCAACCGCCCGTTTCTTCGGCCAGATCCTGCAGATCGGCATCAACGTAATAATGGGAAACCAGCACTGCCTGCTTTTCTTTCAGCAGTTGCTTGATGCGCGCTTTGAGGCTGCTGCGCTGTTCAGACGACAAGGGCGCCGGAGTGCGTGCCCAGGCGTGGGCGGTGCAGCTGGCGCCGTCTTGTGGATGCTCGTACTCGACGGGCTTAATCTCGATAGTTTGCATGGTATTCAGTAACGGATACAGGTGACAAATACTGGAAACAGGAACTGACTACAGGGAGTCAGTGACCGTACTATCGCACACTGGAAAAAACCCTGCCGGCGGCAGGCGTCGGCAGGGTTAGTGATGCGGTCATTCAGCGGGCGTAACGGCTTAGTTAATGCCCTGGCTGCTCAGGTATTCTTCGTAGTTACCGCGGAAATCGATGATCTCGTTGTCCTTGATCTCCAGGATGCGGTTGGCCAGCGACGACACGAATTCACGGTCGTGCGAGACGAAGATCAGGGTGCCAGCGTACTTTTCCAGCGCGATATTGAGCGACTCGATCGATTCCATGTCCATGTGATTGGTTGGTTCATCGAGCAGCAACACGTTGTGACGGCCCAGCATCAGCTTGCCGTACATCATGCGGCCCTTTTCACCACCGGACAGCACTTTCACGGATTTTTTGACCTCGTCGCCGCCGAACAGCAAACGGCCCAGGATCGAGCGCACGGCCTGGTCGTCGTCGCCTTCCTTGGTCCACTTGCCCATCCAGTCGGTCAGACTGATTTCGGTAGCGAAATCTTCAGTCGGATCCTGCGGCATATAGCCCACATTGGCGTTTTCGGCCCACTTCACCATGCCGTGGTCCGCGTGCAGGCCAGCGACTTCGTCACCGCCGATGCAACGCAGCATGGTGGTTTTACCGGCGCCGTTGGCACCGATAATGGCGATGCGTTCGCCCGCTTCCACCATGATGCTGAAGTTATTGAACAGCTGACGGTCGTATTTCTTGGCGATGCTATCCACCTCGACGGCCAGACGGTGCAGCTTCTTCTCGCCTTCGAAACGCACGAAGGGATAGGCACGCGACGATGGTTTGATGTCTTCGACCTTGATCTTGTCGATCATCTTGGCGCGCGAAGTAGCCTGACGGGCTTTCGATTTATTGGCCGAGAAGCGACGCACGAAGTCCTGCAGTTCGGCTACTTTCTCTTTCGCCTTGGCGTTGTTGGCCAGTTGCTGGTTACGCGCCTGGGTCGAGGCGAACATATAGTCATCGTAGTTGCCCGGATAGATCTTCAGGGTGCCGTAATCCATGTCGGCGACGTGGGTGCAGACCTGATTCAGGAAGTGACGATCGTGGGAAATGATGATCATGGTGGAGTTGCGCTCGTTGAGCACGTCTTCCAGCCAGCGAATCGTGTTGATGTCCAGGTTATTGGTCGGTTCGTCGAGCAGCAGAATATCAGGATTCGAGAACAGTGCCTGCGCCAGCAGCACGCGCAGTTTCCAGCCCGGCGACACATTGCTCATCAGGCCCTGATGCAGTTCGATGGCGATACCGACGCCCAGCAGCAGTTCGCCGGCGCGTGCTTCGGCCGTGTAACCGTCATATTCGGACACTTTGCCTTCCAGTTCGGCGGCCTTCATATAATCGTCGTCGGTCGCTTCCGGATCGGCGTAGATGGCGTCGCGCTCAGCCATCGCTGCCCACATTTCCGTATGACCCATCATCACCACATCCAGTACCCGCATTTCTTCGAAAGCGAACTGATCCTGACGCAGCTTACCGAGGCGCTCGTTGGTGTCCAGCATGACGTTACCGGCCGATGGTTCCAGATCGCCACCGAGGATTTTCATGAAGGTGGACTTACCGCAGCCATTGGCGCCGATCAGGCCATAGCGGTTGCCATCGCCGAATTTAACGGAAATATTTTCGAACAGCGGCTTGGCGCCGAATTGCATGGTGATATTGGCTGTGGAGAGCACTTGAGACCTTTAAAGCGGTGAATTGAATTAACCGAACATTTTACCATTAGCGACGCAAGGTCGGGTATTCGCTGAAAGTGAGCTGCAGATCACGGGCAGTTGAACGCAGATGTGCCATCGCCCCGTAGGGCAAGGTTGCACGCCGTTCGATATGCCCGAATGGCAGCCCGCACAGCACCGGCAGCGGCAACACCTCGCGCACATAGGCCAGCATGGTGTCGAAATCATAGCCATTATCATAAGGACTGAGCTTGTAGCCGGAAAAGTCTCCCAGCACCACCGCCTGCTGCCCGTCCAGCGCTCCGGCATAGAATAGTTGCAGCAGCATGCGTTCGATACGGTAAGGATGTTCGCTAATATCTTCGAGGAACAGAATGCCGTTAGGCTGGGCTGCAAAATACGGCGTTCCCAGTAGACTGACCAGCATCGCCAGATTGCCGCCCCACCATTGGCCGTGCAGATCGACGAGTGGATTATCACTAGCACCTTCGGCAAGCTGCCCGCTGACATGGTGTAGCGGACCCTGCAGACAGGCGTGGAATTGCTCGATGGTGTAGTCAACCAGCGTTTCGCGGGCAAAATCGCCGCACACCATCGGCCCGGCGAAACTGATCCGGCCAGTCTGCTTCATCAGCGCCATCTGGAAAGCCGTGAAATCGCTATAGCCGACGAACAGTTTGCCGCTGGCGGCGAGTCGCGCGAAGTCGATATGCGGCAATAGCCGGCTCATGCCGTAGGAGCCGCGCAGTGCGAGCACCACTTGCACCTCGGGATCGTCGGCCGCCGCATATAGTTGCGCCAGCCGGCCAGCATCGGTGCCGGCGAATCGCTGATGGCGCTGCTCGTGATGGTAGTAGTTGTTGATCAGGTAGCCCTGCGCGCGCAGTCGCGCGATGCCGGCCTCGACTGCAGGATAGTCAGGCGCATAGCCACCGGTGGCGGCGATCGCCATGCCGAAAGGAGTAGTAGTCAATTGGGTGTGCCGCTTAGCGGTCGTTGAGCGTGGAGAAAGTCGCTCCATCTTACCGCGCAGCCCAGTGGCGGGCAAGGCGATCGCTTACTCTGGTGTGCCGGTGTCGGGGGGCGTACCAGCAGTATCGTCTGGTGTGCTGGCCGCGCGCCGCGCCGCGCTGGCTGCTGCCCGTCGGGCGGCAAAGAAGCTTTTCAGCAGCGCACTGCATTCGTCTGCCAGTACGCCACGGGTGACAGTGGTGTGATGATTCAATTGCTGGTGTTCGAACAGGTCGAGTACCGAGCCGCATACGCCGGTTTTCGGATCGGCTGCGCCGTACACCACACGGGCCAGGCGTGCATGCATCATCGCGCCGGAGCACATCAGGCAAGGCTCCAGCGTCACATACAGTTCGCAGCCGGGCAGCCGGTAGTTGCCCAGTGCGGCGGCGGCGGCGCGTAAGGCGACAATTTCCGCGTGCGCGCTCGGGTCATGCTGGCCGATCGGCTGGTTGTAGCCACGCGCGATCACCACGCCGTCTTTGACCACCACAGCGCCCACCGGCACTTCGCCGAGATCCCACGCGTGCTGCGCCTGTTCCAGCGCCTGCCGCATAAACTCCTGATCAGGCATCCGTAATCTCGGCCCAGCAGTTCGGGGTTTCGTGCAGTACCAGCTTGTGCAGATGCAGGCCGGTGCCGTAACGGTCTTTATAGGCCGCTTTGAGGATGGCAAACGCCACATGGGCCAGATTCTCGACCGTCGGGATGCGGTCAATCACCACCGTCTTGTGACCGGGCAGCGAGGCAAGGAATTCGCGCACGGTGTTATCTTTTTCGTAAACGATGAAAGCGTGGTCCCAGACATCGACCAGATGCTCTTTGGCCAGCGCCTTGATGTCGGAGAAATCCATAATCATGCCGTTGTCGGAATTGCCTTCGGCCGTGATGATGTTGCCCGTCAGCGTAATTTCCAGCGTGTAGCGGTGCCCGTGCAGATTGCGGCACTGGCTCTTGTGGTCGGGAATGCGGTGGCCTGCATCGAATTCCAGTTTGCGGGTAATAGTCAGCATGATTAGGGTATCTGTAAAAGTTTATGGGTTTGCAAGCTCAGCTTCCACTGCGGGTTGCGCTTGCAGGTCTCGATGGCGAGACGGGTATTAAATTCGGCCAGCGGGCCATCCATTGCCTGCACGAAGAAATGTTCAAAAGCGAGCGCCTCGTAGACGCTCAGGTCTTGCCCCGTCTGCGGAATCACCACCTTGATTTCATTGCCCTTTTTCACGGCAAGCGTCGAGCCCATTTTGGGGCTGACGCAAATCCAGTCGACCCCTGGTGGCACTTCCAGCGTGCCATTGGTCTCGATGGCAATCGTAAAGCCTTGCGCATGCATCGCGGCAATCAGTGGTGGGTCGAGTTGCAGCAGCGGCTCGCCGCCCGTGAACACCACATACTTACTGGCCGGATAACTGGCCGGCCAGAGTGCATTAATCGTCGCGGCCAGTGCTTCGGGGGTGGTGAACTTGCCACCGCCCTCGCCGTCCGTGCCGACAAAATCCGTATCGCAAAACTGGCAAATGGCACTGCTGCGATCCTGCTCGCGGCCGGTCCACAGATTGCAGCCGGAAAAACGGCAGAACACGGCAGGACGCCCGGCGTGGGCGCCCTCGCCTTGCAGCGTGTAAAAAATCTCTTTGATGCTGTAGGTCACGACAGTTCCTGAAAGGACAACCCTCGATTATATCGCATACCAGCGCGGATGCCCAAGGCGGGAAAAAGTTGACCTTTCACAATGCTACCTCAGAGCAAGCACGCTAAGGTAAGTGCATGCACAAAAAAGGAGGTCCATCCCATGCCTACGCCCCCTAAAATCCAGCATGTCATGGAATATCCCGCTGCCGACGTCCAGCACAGTTTCGCCCTGAAACTGATGGAGTTGCTGGTCGTTCCCACCTTTGTCCTTGACCTGCAAGGCAAAGTGATCAT
>JAIELO010000019.1 GCA_019752915.1 Burkholderiaceae bacterium | reverse complement strand
CATCTGGCGCTGAGTCGCTGGCTGCTGCTGTTGTGTCTGCCCATCGTGCTGATTGCGCCGCGCGTGGAGCCGGTGCCGGCCGAGCGCTGGATTGCCCAGCTGGCCATGCATCTGTCTGGCCGCGATCAGCCGTTTACGCGCGCGATCTGGGAAGCGCCGAAGCGGGCACCACACTAGTGGCATGAATCGAACTGTCTCGGCGTTCAGGCGTGTTTTTGGCCTGAATTCAGGGACAAAATGGTATTATTGTGAAGTTTTCCAGCCCAACGAAGCCATAACAACGTGCGTCTTTCTTCCATCAAATTGTCGGGATTTAAGTCTTTCGTTGATCCCACCAATTTTCAGGTGCCGGGTCAGCTGGTAGGCGTAGTCGGTCCCAATGGTTGCGGCAAGTCGAATATTATCGATGCCGTACGATGGGTGCTGGGCGAATCGAAAGCATCCGAGCTGCGTGGCGAGTCCATGCAGGACGTGATTTTCAACGGCTCTACCCACCGCAAACCGGCCGGACGCTCGTCCGTCGAACTGGTGTTCGATAACAGCGATGGCAAGGCTGCCGGTCAGTGGGGCCAGTATGCGGAAATTGCCGTCAAGCGCACGCTGACGCGCGACGGTACCTCGACCTATTACATCAACAGCCAGCCGGTTCGGCGTCGCGACATTCAGGATATTTTCCTTGGTACCGGGCTGGGGCCACGTGCCTACGCGATTATCGGTCAGGGCATGATCAGCCGCATCATCGAATCGCGACCGGAAGAACTGCGGGTGTTTCTGGAAGAGGCGGCAGGTGTCTCGAAGTACAAGGAACGTCGCCGCGAAACGGAAAACCGTCTGCATGACACACGCGAGAACCTGCTGCGGGTCGACGACATTCTGCGCGAACTGAATACCAATCTGGAAAAACTGGAGGGGCAGGCGGCGGTCGCCACCAAGTTCCACCAGTTGCAGGCCGATCAGGAAGAAAAACAGAAACTGCTGTGGTTACTGCGCAAGATCGAAGCCGAAAACGAGCAGAAGAAATACTTCCGCGAAGTGGAACTGGCGCAGAACGAGCTGGAAGAAGCCACGGCCAAGCTGCGCAATGTGGAGCTATCGCTCGAACAGACCCGCCAGGCGCACTTTGCGGCCGGCGACCATCTGCATACGGCGCAGGGGCATCTGTACCAGACCAATGCCGAGATCGGCAGTCTGGAAGCGCAGATTAAATTCGTGGTCGAGTCACGCACCCGTTTGCAGGCGCAGCTGGCAGCGCTGGGCGCGCAGCGCGACCAGTGGCAGCAGCAGGCTAGCGAATACGCCGGGCAGATCGAGGAAGGTGAATTCACGCTGGAAGAACTGAGCGCCAAGGTAGAACAGGCACAGATGATGGCCGAGCAGAAGGGCGAATCACTGCCGCTGCTCGAGCAGGTATGGCGTGAAGCACAGAGCCGCAGTGTGGAATCGCGCGCCCGCATCATGCAGGCGCAGCAGCAACTGGAACTGGAATCGGCGCATCAGCGCAACGCCAACAATATTCTGAATGGCTTAACGGTGCGCCGTGAACGGCTGCAGCAGGAAAAGCATGGCCTGAGTCTGCCCGATAGTGCCCATCTGGCCAATCTGCGCTTGCAGCTGGAAGAAAAACAGCAGGCGCTGGAAGAGCAGAACTTCCTGCTAGAAGAGGCGCTGGAACAGCAACCGCAACTGGAAGCGGAACGTCAGCTGGCGCAACAGCAGGTGCAGACGGAAACCACTGCCAACGCCCAGCTGGAAGCGCGCCTGAATGCGCTGCGCCAGATGCAGGAGCGGGTGCAGGCGCAAGGCAAAGTCACGCCGTGGCTGCAGAAACATGAACTCGATACCTTGCCGCGCCTGTGGCAGAAACTGAATATCGAAGCGGGCTGGGAAAATGCCCTGGAAGCGGTGCTGCGCGAGCGCATGCAGGCTTTGCAGATGTCGAATATCGAATGGGCGCAGGCGTTCTTTAACGATGCGCCGCCGGCCAAGCTGGCGCTGTTCGCGCCGTCCAATGCGCAAGCGCCGCAGATGCCGGAAGTGGCCGGTCTGGTGCCGTTTATCAGCCTGCTGAAACTGAACGATCCGTCGCTGCGCGCGCTGCTGCAGGACTGGTTGCATAACGTCTATCTGGCCGAAGACGCCGCCAGTGCGTTTGCGCGCCGTGCGCAGCTGCCTGCCGGTGGTAGCTTTATTACGCGGCAGGGGCATGCGATTACGCACAGCAGCGTGCGTTTCTATGCCGCCGATTCCGAACAGGATGGCATGCTGGGACGCCAGCAGGAAATCGACAACATCAGCAAGCAGTTGCGCGCCCAGCAGATGCTGGCCGATGAAGCGCGTGCCCGTGCGGTGCGTGCCGAGGCGGCGGTCAGCAATCTGACGCGCCAACTGGCGGAATACCGCGCCAAGCTGCAAAGCCTGCAGTCGTCGGTGCATACGCTGCAACTGGAAGTGGTCAAGGCCGCCGAAGTCGAGGCGCGCTTCAACCAGCGTAGCAATCAGATCGAGGCGGATCTGGCGGAAATCATGGCGCAGGAAGAAGAGCAGACCCAGATCAAGCTGGAATCGGAAGAGAAATTCGAACAGCTCGATATGGAACTCGGTAATCTGCAAGGCGAACACGAAGACCAGCAGACCCTGTTCCTCGAAAAGGAACAGCGGCTCGCTGATGCCCGCGAAGCCTTGCGCGATCTGGAACGCGCGGCGCAGGAAGCGCAGTTTGCGGAGAAATCACAACGTAGCAAGATCGAAGAATACCGGCGCTCGATTGCTACGGCGAATACGCAGGTGGCGCAGGTGACCCAGAGTCTGGAAGCAGGGCGCGAGGAACTGGCGAATCTGGAGTCGGGCCAGAGCCACGATGGCTTGCAGGATTTGCTGGATCGCCGCAGCGCGCAGGAAAAAGCGCTGTCCGACGCGCGCCATGAACTCGACCAGATTGCCCAGCAATTGCGCATGTTCGAAGAAGGCCGCATGTCCACCGAGCGCGCCCTGCAGCCGCAGCGCGACAAGATCATGGAAATGCAGCTCAAGGAACAGGCCGCACGCCTCAACCTCGAGCAGTACGCCGCGCAGTTGCTGGAAGCGCAGGCCGACGAGGCGGCGCTGGCCGAAAAACTCCATCCGGACATGAAGGCTTCGTATCTGCAGGGCGAAGTCACGCGCCTGACCAATGCGATTGCCATGCTGGGTGCCGTCAATCTGGCTGCACTAGAGGAACTGGCGACGGCGTCCGAGCGCAAGAACTTCCTCGACATGCAGAACGCCGACCTGACCGAAGCGATCAATACGCTGGAAGATGCGATTGCCCGCATCGACAAGGAAACCCGCGATCTGCTGCAGGATACCTTCGATCGCGTGAATGGGCACTTCTCGGAACTGTTCCCGATTCTGTTTGGTGGCGGACAGGCCAAACTGATTATGACGGGCGATGAAATTCTCGACTCCGGCGTGCAGGTCATGGCGCAGCCGCCGGGTAAAAAGAACGCCACCATTCATCTGCTGTCGGGCGGTGAAAAAGCGCTGACCGCGACGGCACTGGTGTTCTCCATGTTCCGCCTGAATCCGGCGCCGTTCTGCCTGCTCGACGAAGTCGATGCGCCGCTGGACGACGCCAATACCGAACGATTCTGCAGGATGGTCAAACGGATGTCTGACCAGACCCAATTCCTCTTCATTTCGCACAACAAGATTGCGATGGAGATGGCCAATCAACTGATCGGTGTGACGATGCAAGAGCAGGGCGTATCGCGCATCGTGGCGGTGGATATGGAATCCGCCGCTAATTTTGCTACTGAGGCACAAGCAGCATGACTGACCTACAACTGAGTTTAATCGGCATTGCCGGCGTATTTGTCGCCGGCGTTTATAGCTATAACAAAATCCAGGAATACCGCGCCCGCAAGAGCGTCGATCGGGCCTTTGCCAGCGATCACGACGATGTGCTGATGCGCGCTGGCGATGCGCCGGTCGCACGCCACGAGCCCAGCTTCAGTGCCGATGACGACGCCCCCGGTCTGGCCGGCGGTGAAGCGTCGGCGGCTGCGGCGGCGCTGGAAACGGTGGCCGCGGCACTCGGTGGCGATAGCGAAGAACAAGCCCTCAGCGCTGCGGCCGAAGCGGCCCGTCAGGCGCGTGCCGAGCAGGCGCTGGCGCTGGTCGATCCGCAAATCGATTGCCTGTTGCCGCTGGCACTGGAAAACGCAGCGCGCGGCGATAAACTGCTGCCGGTGCTGCAAACGCTGCGTATGGTGGGCAACAAGCCGCTGCATTACATCGGCTTTAGTGTGGCGGGCGAGTGGGAACCGATCGTGCACGGTGGCGTGTACACCAAGTTGCAGGGCGGCGTACAGCTGGCCAGCCGTAGCACCGCGCTCAACGAACTCGAATACTCGGAACTGGTGACGCGCCTGCGCGCCATGGCCGACGAAATCGGTGCCGAGCCGGAAGTGCCGGACATGATCGAAGTGATGGCCGAAGCGCGCAATCTGCATCGCTTCGTGGCCAGCCACGATGCGCAACTGGGCGTGAATCTGCAGTCGAACGGTGCGCCATGGGCGATCGTGACGCTGATCGGCGCGCTGGAAAAGCAGGGCTTCGATGTACGTCCCGATGGCCGTTACGTGATGCCGGACGGCGAAGGCGGCTATCTGTTCAGCCTGTCGACCAATGTCACGCTGGCCGAAGAAACCACTTCGCGTCTGACGCTGCTGCTGGACGTGCCTTGTGTGGCACCGTCGCGCGATGGTTTCGGCGCCATGGTGGCCTGTGCCCGCTCGCTGATGACCCGCCTCGATGCGACCATCGTCGACGATTACAATCAGCCGCTGTCCGATGCCGCGCTGGCGGAAATCGCCGGTCAGGTGCAGGACTTCTACACGGAGATGAACGACGCCGAGATCCCGGCCGGTTCGGCGCGGGCGCTGCGTCTGTTTAGCTAGGACGTCGCATGCTTGAAGTGGATTACCAGGCGCGCATTGCCGCCCTGAGCGCAGAATTAAACCGGCATCTGCACGCCTATCATGTGGCAGATGCCCCGACCATCCCCGACGCCGAATACGACCGGCTGTTCCTCGAACTGCAGCAACTGGAAGCGGCCTATCCGCAATGGGTGCAGGCCGATACGCCGACCCAGCGGGTTGGTGCTGCGCCGCTGCCGCAGTTCGAGCAGGTCACCCACTCGGTGCCCATGCTGTCGCTGAATAACGGCTTTAGCGACGAGGATATCGAGAACTTCGACCGGCGTGTGCGCGAAGGGCTCGATGCCGCCGCTGCCGTGGAATACGCGGCCGAAGTCAAATACGACGGACTGGCCATCAACCTGCGTTACGAGCTTGGCGTGCTGGTGCAGGCGGCCACGCGCGGCGACGGCTACACCGGTGAAGATGTGACGGCCAATATCCGTACCATCCGTAGCATTCCTTTGCGTTTGAATACCGAGACGCCACCGGCGCTACTGGATGTGCGCGGCGAAGTGCTGATGTTCAAGGCTGATTTCGAAGCACTCAATGCGCGCCAGCGTGAAGCGGGACAGAAAGAATTCGTCAATCCGCGCAATGCGGCTGCGGGTAGTCTGCGGCAGCTCGATTCGCGTATCACCAGCCAGCGCAAGCTGAGCTTCTTTGCCTACGGTGTCGGTGCGCTCGAAGGCGCGGCCATGCCGCTGTCGCATGCAGAGTTGCTGGCGTGGTATCGCACACTGGGGCTACCGGTAGCGAAAGAAGGCGATGTGGTGCGCGGCTATGAAGGGCTGATGGCCTATTACGCGCGCATAGGCGCGGCACGTCCCGGCATGCCTTACGAAATCGATGGCGTGGTATACAAAGCCAATCTGCTGCAGGACCAGCGTACACTCGGTTACGTGTCGCGTGCGCCGCGTTTCGCGCTGGCGCACAAATTCCCTGCCGAAGAAGCACTGACGACGGTACTGGCCATCGAAGTCCAGGTGGGCCGTACCGGTGCCATTACGCCGGTGGCGCGACTCGCTTCGGTGTTCGTCGGCGGCGTCAACGTTACCAATGCCACGCTGCACAATGAAGATGAAGTACGTCGCAAGGATGTACGGGTGGGCGACACGGTGATCGTGCGCCGCGCCGGTGATGTGATTCCGGAAGTGCTGGCAGTGGTGCTGGAGCGCCGTCCGCAGCCGCTGCCGGAAGCGTATGTGCTGCCGCGCGTCTGTCCGGTGTGTGGTTCGCACGTGGTGCGCGAAGAAGGCGAGGCGATTGCGCGCTGCTCCGGCGGTCTGTTCTGCTCGGCGCAACGCAAAGAGGCAATCCGCCATTTCGCTGGGCGCCGCATGATGGACATCGAAGGTCTGGGCGACCGTTACATCGACAATCTGGTGGAACACGGCAAGGTGCAACGGGTCGCTGATCTGTATGCGCTGACGCTGGACGATCTGCTGGAGATGAAGCGACTCGCCGACGAGCGCGATGGCAGCACGCCGGAAACGGTGGTGCAGGGTAAAGTAGCCACCAAGTGGGCCGAGAATTTGCTGGAAGCGATAGCCGCCAGCCGCCATCCGCCGCTGGAGCGCCTGCTGTTTGCGCTGGGTATCCGTCATGTGGGCGAATCGACCGGCAAAACGCTGGCCGAGTGGCTGGGACGGTTTGACCTGATCCGCCGCGTGCCCAGCGCGCTGCTGCGGGTATTGCCGGATATTGGCGGTGTGGTGGCCGAGTCGATTGCCGAATTTTTCGCCGAAGAGAAAAACCAGCAGGCGATCGATGCGTTGCTGGCGGCCGGCGTGACGCCGACCGGCGAGCATGCCCCGAGTGCCAAGCTGCGCGAAAAGCTCGACACCGTCAAACTCATGGCGGCACTGGGTATTCCCAAGCTCACCGAAGCGCGCTGCAAGCAGCTGGTAGAACAGGACATTACCCTGCAGGTGCTGGCGCATCTGCCGTTGTTCAATGTGTTTGGCTTGCCGGCCAACGTCGCCGAGTCACTGGAAACGTGGATGAAGCAAGACGGCCACCGCGAGCAGCTCATTGCACTAGATCATTTACGCAACGACCTGCTGGCGCAGCTGCCGGAGCAGGCAGCCGAAGGCCCCCTGACGGGCAAAACCTTTGTGCTGACCGGCACGCTGCCGACCTTGAGCCGCGATCAGGCTGGCGCTATGATTGAAGCGCAGGGTGGCAAGGTGGCGGGCTCGGTGTCGAAGAAAACCCATTATCTGGTAGCGGGTGCCGATGCCGGCAGCAAGCTGACCAAAGCGCAGGATCTGGAAGTAACCATTATTGACGAAGCAGGCCTGCTGGCACTGCTCGCAGCACAGGGATAAACAACACAAGATGTCGAAGATTACCAAAGCAGTTTTTCCGGTGGCCGGTCTCGGTAGCCGTTTTCTCCCTGCCACCAAGGCGCAGCCGAAAGAGATGCTGCCGATCGTGGATAAGCCGCTGATCCAGTATGCGGTGGAAGAGGCGGTCGCCGCCGGCATCACGGAAATGGTGTTCATCACGGGGCGTAACAAACGCGCCATCGAAGACCATTTCGACAAGGCTTACGAACTCGAAGCGGAGCTTGAAGCGGCCAATAAGCAGGCCTTGCTGGAACTGGTGCGCAACGTCATTCCCAAGCATGTGAACTGCATCTACATCCGTCAGTCCGAGCCACTCGGGCTGGGGCATGCGGTACTGTGCGCGCGTCCGGTGATCGGCGATTCACCGTTTGCGGTACTGCTGGCCGATGACTTCATGGATACCGATGAAGGCGTGCGCCCTGTGCTGGCGCAGATGACGGATCTGTATGCCTACGAGCGTTGCAGTGTGCTGGCAGTGCAGGAAGTGCCGCGTGCGGCGACTCGCCAGTACGGCATCGTCAGCGCCTCGGCCTACCAGCCCAAGCTGGAACTGGTGCACGGCATCGTCGAGAAGCCGCAGCCGGATCAGGCGCCATCGACGCTGGCCGTGGTGGGGCGCTATGTGCTGTCCGGGCGTATCTTCAACTATCTGGAAAATCTGGGGACCGGCACCGGTGGCGAAATCCAGCTGACCGATGGTATCGCGGCGCTGATGAAAGACGAGCGCGTGCTGGCCTATCGCTATGACGGCCAGCGTTACGATTGCGGCTCCAAACTCGGTTACCTGAAGGCGATGACGGCGATGGGGCTCAAGCATCCGGAAACGGGCGCGGAATACTGCCAGTTCCTGCGCGATATGCAGTGCGTAATCGACGGCGGTGCGGCCAAATGACGGTACGTGAAATTCTCAAGATGGGTGACCCGCGCCTGCTGCGGATCGCCGAGCCGGTCACGGAGTTCGATACGCCGGCCATGCGCGAGCTGATCGCTGATATGTTCGACACCATGCACGCGGCCAATGGTGCCGGGCTGGCAGCGCCGCAAATCGGCATCAATCTGCAACTGGTGATTTTCGGCTTCAAACAGAATCAGCGTTATCCCGATGCGCCGCAAGTGCCGGAAACCGTATTAATCAATCCGGTTCTGACGCCGTTGTCGGAACAGATGGAAGAGGGCTTCGAAGGCTGTTTGTCGGTGCCCGGTCTGCGTGGCAGCGTGCCGCGCTACACGCAGCTGCGTTATGCCGGTGTGGACAAAAAGAATCAGCCCATTCTGCGCGAAGTCGATGGCTTCCATGCGCGCGTGGTACAACACGAAGTCGACCATTTGCTGGGGATACTGTACCCTATGCGGATCCGCGACTTTTCGCGTTTTGGTTATACCCAGGTGATGTTCCCAGATCTCGACCCCAACGACGACGATTAAGGTAGACGAAGATGAACCACCATGCTCCGGTGCGCGTGTCCGAGCACAAAGCGGCCCGCCCAAAAGTCGGCTATGAACGTGGTGTGTTCCAGATGGGGACCTCGAAGATCAAACGGGTCGGGGTGGCGCGCTGGTACTGGGGCGACATCTACCACTGGATGCTGACACTAAGCTGGCCGAATTTCTTCCTGCTGATCGGTGTCAGTTACCTGCTGACCAATCTGTTTTTTGCCACGGCCTTTTTTGTGGTGCCGGGATCGATCGCGAATGCCCGTCCCGGCTACTTCCCTGATGCGCTGTTCTTTTCCATCGAAACGCTGGCCACGGTGGGCTATGGCTACATGAATCCCGGCACCACCTATGGCCACGTGGTGGCATC
>JAIELO010000007.1 GCA_019752915.1 Burkholderiaceae bacterium | reverse complement strand
AATCTTCGAGAACGCGGCCTGACCGATCCACGGTGCACCTTCGCCACCCATGTGGGTGGTGAGCTTGTTGAATTCCGGGTAGATCGAGGTAGCCATCACGTGGCAACCGATACCGGCCAGCGCCAGACTGCCTTCCGGTACTTTGGTCGAGGTATTGTGCGGGCAGCCGGAGCAGTAGAAAGCCGGACGGAATGGCGTGTTGATGGCCTTTTTCAGCACCGCGTCTTTAGCGTCGAGGAAGCTCAGACGCGCTTTGATATGGTCGCAGGTGACCGGGTCGGTGACCAGTCGCGCAACCCGGCTGGCGATCACGCGCGCCACTTGCGAGACCGAGAAGTCGGCCTTGGAGGTGAGCAGCCATTCGCCGCGCGGTGCCACCCATTCACCTTTTTCATCGAACTTGCCGATCACGCGCGGACGTACGTCGTCGCGCCAGTTGTACAGCTGTTCCTTGAGCTGGTATTCGACGATCTGGCGTTTTTCTTCCACCACCAGAATTTCGTCCAGACCTTGGGCGAACTCGCGCACGCTGTCCGGTTCCAGCGGCCATGGCATGGCGACTTTGAACAGACGCAGACCCAGTTCGGCGGCCAGCTTTTCATCGATGCCCAGCTCTTCCAGCGCTTCCAGCACGTCCAGATAGGATTTTCCGGAGGCGATGATGCCCAGCTTGGCGTTCGGGCTGGTAATGGTGGTGTGATTGAGTTTGTTCTCGCGCGCATAGGCCAGCGCCGCGTAGATTTTGTAGTCCTGCATCAGGGCTTCCTGATTGCGCGCCTGCTGACCGAGCGGAATGCTGGACAGACGCGCGTTCAGGCCACCTTCGGGCATCACGAAGTCCTGCGGGATTTTCACGTCGACGCGGAACGGGTTGGCATCGACCGAGGCCGACGATTCGACCGTATCGGCCAGCGCCTTGAAGGCCACGGTGCAACCGGAGAAGCGCGACATGGCCCAGCCGTGGATGCCCAGATCCAGATATTCCTGCACATTGCAGGGATACAGCACCGGGATCATCGAGGCCGAGAACAGGTGGTCGGACTGGTGCGGCAGGGTGGACGAGTAGGCGCCGTGGTCGTCACCGGCCACCAGCAGCACGCCGCCCTTGGCCGAAGTACCGGCGTGGTTCATGTGTTTGAAGACGTCACCGCAGCGGTCCACGCCCGGGCCCTTGCCGTACCACATGGCGAACACGCCGTCGTACTTGGCTTCACCAATCAGATCGACCTGCTGCGAACCCCATACGGCGGTGGCGGCCAGATCTTCGTTCACGCCCGGTACGAACTGCACATGGTGGGCTTCCAGATGGCCTTTGGCCTTCCACAGATTTTCATCGAGCCCGCCCAGCGGCGAACCGCGGTAGCCGGAGATGAAACCGGCGGTATTCAGACCGGCGGCCTGATCGCGCAGGCGCTGCATCATCGGCAGGCGCACCAGCGCCTGTATGCCGGACAGGAAAATGTCGCCTTGCGTGGCCGTGTATTTGTCGTCGAGGCTGACGCTGGTCAGGCGCGAAGTCGCATCGGCTGAATTGGCTGAAGTGGCTGGGGTGGCGGCAGCGTTGTGCTGCGTTGCTGGGCCGTTTGCCGTGGTATCGGGCATGGCGTGTCTCCGGTTTTGGTATCAGATCGCGCCCGTTCTCGGTCGTGCCGGGTAGGCGCGCCAAGGATCGGGCCATGAGCCGCATGGTTAGCGGCGATGCAGACAGTGTAGTCCAGCAAGGCTGGGTGCAGCTGTCCACGTTGAGGCGCAGTATGGGCGCGAGTTGACGTATACGGAAATAGCGATTGCCGATGCTGGTATAAGTAAAACTTATACCGTGATGGCTGAGCTCAGGCGAGCACCGTAGCACCCGGCCATAACTGGTCGGTACAGAGCTGGATACTGACTTGCTGCACCAGTTTGCGGATCGCTTCGGCGGCGTTGGTGAGGGGGATGTTTTTCGATGCGCACAACACCACGGTGCGCGAAATGGCCGGTTGTTCGATGCGCTGGGAACGCATGCTGCCGCGTTTCAGTTCGTCGAGTACGGGCGCGGCAGGCAGGATGGTGGCGCCCAGATGCGCCAGAAGCGCCGATTTGAGGATGGCGATGGAATTGATTTCGATGACATGCGGCAGGCTCAGGCCGGCCTGACGGGCTACGCTATCGATGCGCGGACGCACCCCTTGCAAGGGACTGGGCAGGATCAGCGTGTTCTGCAATGCCTCGGCCAGCGTTAGTGACTGCTCACTTTCATTGCTGCCCGACGCGGTGCCGGGCGCGGCAGGTGAGGCCTGTCCGGCTGGCTGGCTAGCCGAAATAAAGCGCAATTCTTCTTCCACCAGTGCGGTCGTAGCGAAGCCGCCCAGCTGGCCATCGTCGAATAGCACAGCCAGATTGATGCGGCCCGATTTCAGCTGTTCGCTCAGGTTGCCGGTGATTTCTTCCGTCAGTTGCAGGGTGATTTCGGGATACTGGGCGCGCACCGCCGTCAGCAGCGGCAGCGCCAGCGCACCGGAAATGCTGTGCGGCAACCCCAGCGTCACGCTGCCACTGGGGCGCTCGGTCGATTGCGTGACGGCCGAGCGGGCGTCGGCGACCTGCTTGAGGATGGCTAGCGCATGCTCGTAGAAAATCTTGCCGGCATCCGTGCTCAGCATCCCTTGCGCGCTACGGTGCAGCAACTGCACGCCCAGCTCATCTTCGAGCTGGCGCAATTGCTGGGTCAGGGCAGGTTGCGCAATATGTAAGACCACGGCTGCCTTGGACAACGAGCCGTGGTCAACAATGGCAACATAGTAACGAAGCTGACGAAGTTCCATAATAATAGTGTCTAGGCGTATACAAACTTCTGAAAACAGATCATAGCATTTGGAAATTTAATCCCGAGAAGCAACTTTTTGTTATACTGAAATCGTTCCCACCAGCCGTTCCGGCACCACTCCAGTAGGTCGCGCATGTTAAAGAAAGTCGACGCATCACAGCTCAAAGTGGGCATGTATATTCATGACCTCAGTTGCGACTGGATGACTCATCCTTTCGTGCGTAACCGTTTCCTGCTCTCCAGCGAGGAGGAAATCCGCAAGATCATTAGTGCTGGTATCCATGACGTTGTCATCGACAACGAAAAAGGTCTGGATGTGCAGGATGCGCCGACGCTCGATGAAGCACAGGCAGCGACGGAACGGGAAATTGTCGAAATTGCGACCAAGTCCCCCATCGTCACCCGCGTCTCGCTAGGCGAGGAAATGCAGCGCGCCGTGCAGATCCGCCATCAGGCCGCGACGCTGGTACGCACGGTGATGCAGGATGCGCGCCTCGGTAAAGCCGTCGAGCTCGATCAGGTGTCGCCGGTGGTGGAGAATATCACCGAATCGATTCTGCGCAATCCCGGAGCACTGGTGGGTTTGCTGCGCATTAAGACCAAAGACGACTACACCTTCCTGCATTCGGTCAGCGTGTGTACCTTGCTGGTGGCGTTCTGCCGTTCGCGCAACTTCGAAGCGGAACGTACCCATCAGGCCGGCCTGGGCGGTTTGCTGCACGATACCGGCAAGGCACTGGTGCCGGACAAAATCCTCAACAAGCCCGGCCCGCTGACGGATGAAGAGTTCGCGATCATCAAACGCCATCCGCAAGATGGTTACGATATTCTGCTGAAATCTCCGGAGGTCGGCCCGATCCCGCTCGATATTACGCTGCACCACCACGAGCGGCGCGACGGTAGCGGTTACCCGAACAAGCTGGCTGCGGATGGCATCAGCGAGCTGGCCCAGATGGCGGCGATTGTGGATGTGTACGACGCGATCACGGCCGACCGCTGCTATCACAAGGGTATGTCGGCAGCGGCAGCGCTGCGCAAGATTTACGAGTGGAGTAAATTCCACTTCAATCCCCAGTACGCACAGGAATTCATGCGATGCGTGGGGATTTATCCGGTGGGCACCATGGTGATGCTGGAGTCGGGGCGGCTGGGCGTGGTGATCGAACCCCACGAAACCAATCTGCTGGCACCCAAGGTCAACGTGTTCTTCAATACCAAACAGAATCTGTATATCAAACCGGAAACGGTGGATCTGTCGCGCGGGCTCGGTTTTGGCGGCGGCGACAAGATTATCGGTCACGAATCGCCCAGCAAGTGGAACGTTGACCCGATGCGCTTCCTCACCCTCGGCTAAACCAGGGCGGGTAGCGGCGCCCGCTGCTAGAAGAATTCCGCGGTATCGTTGGAAGCGATTTCCTGCAACTGGCCACCCTGCACCAGCTCGTCGTAATGGCAGGCCATATTGCGGCCATGGCTCTTGGCGTAGTACAGCGCCTGATCCGCGTGGCCGAGGATCACGACCGGTGCGTCAAGCGCACTGATGCTGACAAAGCCCACACTGACCGTCACCTTGCCCACTTGCGGGAAGTCATGCGCCGCCACGCTCATGCGGAAGCGTTCGATGATTTTCTTGGCGTTTTCCAGCGTGGTCGAGCGCAGTAGCACGACGAATTCTTCCCCGCCGAAGCGGAACACCCGGTCCTGACTGCGGAACGAGGAGGTCAGCAGGTTGGCGATCAGAATCAGCACTTCATCGCCGTACAGGTGGCCGAAGCGGTCGTTGACCAGCTTGAAATGGTCGACATCGACTACCGCCAGCCACTGTTTTTCCTGATCGCGCGGGCTACGCCGTTCCGGTTCACCGACCACGCTGACGGAATGGCTGTCGCTGCTGGCGGCCAGCATTTTGGCCAGCTGATCGTCGAAGGTCTTGCGGTTGAGCAGGCCGGTTAGCGAATCGCGTTCGCTGTAGTCGAGCAGATTCTGGAAATTGCGGTACACGCTGACGATGCCGCCAATCACGTGGATGGTGTCGCTGGTGTACGGTGTGGGATTAATGATTTCCAGGCAGGTGTCGCATTTGTCACCCAGCCAGATCGGCAGCCACAGGGTATGTTCGCCCTCGGCATTGGCCACATCGGCACTCGATTCGTGGTGGCTGATGCAGTGTGCCAGCGCCGGCATATTTACCAGCGGTTCGCCCGGCTGACGCGGATCGTGACTTTCGATCATGTGCGCTACTTCACCGGCGCGAATACTGGCGCGCGGCCGTACAAAAATCTTGCCACGGATGGTCACCAGCGACAGCACGCGGGTCTGGCTGGCGTTGGCCAGTTCCTGCACCGCCGAGATCACCGAGATGTCCAGCATGGTGTGATCGCGGTGGCCGGTCATGTCCACCATGTGTTTCAGTAGGGAATCCATCGTCTTCTTTGGAAAATAATCACACAACTTTGTGTTGAGCCAGGCCAGCTTCGCGCCTATCAAGCCTATATCTTTGATAGCCAGGCGCACTGTGAAGCAGCAACGGGTAGCCTTTCCAAAGAACAGCTACGCAGGATAATGGCTTTTTGCAATCTAGGCAATTCATGTGTGTGAAAATAAACATCCTTTGCAATCGAATGCAACTTTTTTCCGACAACCAGTGTGCCAAGCAGCTTACCTAGCCGGTTCGCACTGCAGTTTGACATAAGCCAGCACTGTGTGGGGAGGTGCTGAATAAATTTCACCAGCGGCGATAAATAATTCCACACGGAAAACTTGCGTCATGTCAACTTGCCCTGCGGCAGCTTTTGTATAGTGAATCCAATGACGCAGCAAACCGCTCACCGCAACGTCGGCGGCCTGCCTCAGGGACACTTCGAGACCTCTACCGGGAGTACAGCATGAACGCACTGATGACTGCAGTGAAAACCTTCGCCCATGATGATGACGGCATCACCGCCATCGAATATGGCCTGATCGCCGCCGTGATGGCGACCGCCGTGGCGACCGCCTTCGGTTTGCTGGGGCCGGCGCTGCGGGATGCATTTACCGGCATCGCTGCCAAAATCAATCCGACGCCGTAAGGAGAGTGCCCCCCGGCGCGTGCATCGCCGGGGGGCCGTGAGGGGACGATGAACGGGAGAATTGATCATGCTCAATGCAATTGAAATGATTCTGCTCTGTCTGGTGGCACAAGCGGCACTGACAGATTTGACACTGCGCAAAATTCCGAATGTGCTAATCCTGAGTGGTCTGCTGCTGGCACTGCTTCTACATGGCATGTCCGGACAGCATGGTGCCATCACCCAGCAATGGTTAGCCGGTACTGCTACCGGCTTTTTTTTATTCCTGCCACTGTACCTGCTGCGCGGCATGGCCGCTGGTGACGTGAAGCTGATGGCGATGGTGGGGGCGTTTCTTGGCCCGCTGGCAGCGCTGCAGACGGCCCTGCTGGCTACGTTGTTGGGGGGCGTGCTGGCGCTGCTGATTTTGCTGCGCAATGGCCAGTGGCGGCGTAGCTGGCAGAACCTGCGCACCCTGTGCGCACCGCTGTGGTGGTCGTGCCTCGGGCTGCCGCTGCAGCCGGTGGCGCTGGCAGCGGGCGCCAGTGCCGGCGGCATTCCGTATGGCGTGGCGATTGCACTGGCCGCCGCCAGCACTGTGGCGCTGGCGCATCGCTAGCCTAGCGGAGCTGCCGCGTCCGGTTCGGGTTTGCTCCGCGTCAAGGTCTAGCGTGCGTGGCTCGCTAGACTCAATTTCCTAATCACATGCATCGCTTGCGGGGAGTACTCCATGTCCGACCTGGCTACGCCTGTTGTTGCCGAGAGTGTCCAGACTGCTGCTAACGGCCCTGCCGCCATCTGGCCGGGCATCCCGCGCTCGGTGCGGGAAACCGGTCTGCCCGCCAGTCTGATCGGCGAGTTGATCGGCAAGCTGATTCTGCTGTCCGGCAAAACACCGCTGGCTACCCTGAGCACCCGTTTGCACCTGTCGATCAATGTGCTGCGCGAAGTGCTGGATTCGCTGGTGGCCGAGCATGTGCTGGAAGTTGCGTGGCGCGGCGACTCCGAGCTCGATGTGCAGTTCCAGCTGACCGCAGCGGGGCGCCAGCGCGCCAGCGCGTGGCTGGAGCGCTGCGCCTACGTGGGGCCGGCGCCGGTGACGCTGGCAGCGTATGCGGCGCAGGTGGAGCGTCAGGCCGCGCACATGCTGTCGCTGTGCGCGGAAGATCTGGCCAGTGAACTGCGCGATGCTTTTCTCGCGCCGGCGCAGCAACGGGTGCTGGGCGCGGCGCTGTATGCGGGGCGCACGGTGCTGTTGCACGGCCCGTCCGGCAGTGGCAAATCGACGCTGGCGCGGCGTCTCGGCAGTCTGTTGCAAGGTGTGGTGGCGCTACCCCATGCCTTGCTGATCGGCGCCGACATCGTACAGTTGTATGACGCGCTGCTGCATCGTGCGCCCCAGCCATACCAGTTGCGCCAGATCGGTGAGCCGCGCCAGATAGATCCGCGCTGGACGCTGTGCCAGCGCCCCGTGCTGACGCTCGATGCCGAATGTAATGCCGCGCTGCTGGAGCTGCAGCCGGATGCGCAGGGCGGCTATTACCGCGCGCCGCCGCAGCTACAGGCGAACAATGGTCTGCTGATCGTTGATGATCTGGGACGCCAGCGCATGCCCGCCGCCGATCTGCTGAATCGCCTGACGCTGGCGCAGGAGCAGGGCCGTTGCCCGGTCACGGCGGCGCATGCCAGCCCGGTGAGTGTGGTGTGCCGTTTGCAGCTGGTGTTTGTCACCAGCATGACGCCCAGCGCGCTACTCGATGCGTCGGCGCTACGCCGCGTCAGTTATAAGGTGGGCATCGGTGCGCTCGATGCGCTCAATTACCGCACCCTGTTCCGCCATCGCTGCGTCAGCAGCGGGGTGGTGTTCGATGATGCGGCGCTGCGCTATCTGATCGACGAGCTGCATGGCGGTAGCGGTCTGCCGCTGCTGGCCAGCTATCCGGACGAAATTGTCGGGCGCATCCGCGACTTTGCCGCGTTTCTCGGCGAACCGGCGCGGGTCACGGTGGCGACGCTGGATCAGGCCTGGATCAGTATGTTTGCCACTGATCTACCGGCGCATTCGGCTCACCCGGTCGAGACGCCAGTGGCGGCCAGCGCAGCGCAGTACCGCAACGTATGAATAACCGGCGCGCACTGATGATGCTGGCGCTGGCGCTGCTGTTAGGTCTGGCGGCAGTGGCACTGGCCTCGCGCTGGCTGCTGCGTGCCACGCCGGCGGCACCGAACCGTATCATCGTGGCGGCCAGCGACGTCAGTCTGGGGCAGCGGCTCACGCCGGAGATGCTGAAAGCGCTGGACTGGCCGGCCGATAATATGCCGCGCGGCGCGCTGCACGACAGCGCGAAACTGGTCGGGCGGGTGGTCAAAGCCAGTGTGCTGCGCGATGAGCCGCTGAGCGAGGCCAAGCTGGCGCCGGTCGGCACGCTGGGTGGCCTGTCGGCCCTGATCGCCGAAGGCAAGCGTGCCATCACGGTGCGGGTCAATGACGTGGTGGGGGTGGCCGGCTTTGCCCTGCCCGGCAACTTCGTCGATATTCTGGTGAATACCCAATCCGCCGCGAGCGGCAGCGAACACGCGATTTCGCGCATTGTGCTCGAGCGCATTCTGGTACTGGCGGTGGCGCAGGAAGTGGGGCGCGATGAAACCAAACCACGTGTGGTGAATGCGGTAACGCTGGAAGTGACGCCGGCGCAGGCCGAGAGCATCGATCTGGCGCGCAGTGTCGGCACGCTGTCGCTGGTGCTGCGCAATCAGGTCGACCCGCTGCCCGGGGTAACCAGTGGCGCCACTAAAAATACCCTGTTGCAGATCGAAGCGCCGCAAGTACAGCTAAGCGAACCGGCTAGCGTCAAGCCCTTGCGGGTGGTGCAGGCGCCGCCCCGCGCGCGCCATTGCATCGGGGTGATTGCCGGCACCCAGCGTAGCCAGGAATGTCTGTGAGCCTGCCATGAAAATAGCTTCCTGCTGCGCCCTACTGGCGCTCCTTGTCACCAGTCTGTCCGGCGCACGTGCCGCCAGCGATGGCGGGCTACGTTGCAACGGTCAGGTGACAGCGCCCGTCAGCCTGAATCTGGCGCTGGGAAAAGCCAAACTGCTGCAAATGCCGGAACCTGTACAGGCCCGTAGCGTGGGCAATCCGGCGGTGCTGCATGCCATGCTGGTGGCGAACGATGCGCTGTATGTGGTGGGCGTGGAACTGGGTAGCAGCAATATGATCGTGCAGGGCCCGGGCGGCCTGTGCACCCTGATCGAAGTGGTGGTCG
>JAIELO010000357.1 GCA_019752915.1 Burkholderiaceae bacterium | reverse complement strand
AGACCCGCCTGCCCGTCTGGGCTAAGGGCGTGATGCATGCCGACGATGCGCTGGCGCTACGTGCGGCAGGCGTGGCCGGCCTCATCGTCTCCAACCACGGCGGGCGTAGTCTGGATGGCGCACCGGCGACGCTGGACGTGCTGCCCGCCATCCGCGCCGCGCTCGGCGATACCGTGCCGCTGGTGTTCGATGGCGGTGTACGTAGCGGTGCCGACGTCTTCAAGGCGCTGGCATTAGGCGCCGACGCCGTCGCGATCGGCCGTCTGCAACTGTATGCGCTGGCGGTGGCCGGCGCACTGGGCGTGGCGCACATGCTCAAACTGTTGCGCGAAGAACTGGAAATCTGCATGGCCCTGAGCGGCTGTGCCAGCATCGATCAAATCCGGGCCACGGCCCTGTTCCCTCAGCGAGATCCTCATGTTAATCACGATTGAAAATGTCCTCAGCAAGGACGAAGTACGGCAGTTCCGCGGCTGGCTCGATCAGGCCAGCTGGCAGGATGGCAGCCTCACCGGCGGCACACTGGCACGGCAGGTCAAACAGAATCTGCAATTGCCCGATCAGGCCGAACCGGCCCTGAGTCTGGGCCAGCATATCCTGCGCAATCTGGCGAGCCAGCCGCTGTTCATTTCGGCGGCGCTGCCACGCAAAATTTTTCCGCCCAAGTTCAACTGCTATCAGGATGGCGGCACCTACGGCACGCACGTCGATAGCGCCGTGATGCAGTTGCCGGGCAATCACGGCAGTCTGCGCAGCGATCTGTCGGCCACGCTGTTCCTCTCCGAACCACACGAATACGAAGGCGGCGTGCTGGAAGTGGAAAGCGAATTTGGCGTGCAGTCGGTCAAGCTGGCGGCGGGCGATCTGGTGCTCTACCCGTCCTCCAGCCTGCACCGTGTAACGCCGGTGACGGCGGGCGCGCGACTGGCGTCGTTCTTCTGGATCGAGAGTATGGTGGCCGATGAAGGCGAACGCAGTCTGCTGTTCGATCTGGACCGCACGGTGCAGAATCTATCGCTATCGTTGCCGGGCGATCATCATGAACTGGTCAGACTGACGGGCATCTATCATAATCTGCTACGCCGCTGGGCGCTCACCTAAGCTAACCAGCCTGCTCCACTATGAAAGGAATTACCATGACTGTCTCATTCTCCCGTCTGGCCCTGCCACTGCTGCTGGCACTGTGCGCCGGCAGCGCTAGCGCCCACGGCAACGTGGTCTGCACCAAAGCGCCGAAATCGGAATGGAAATCGCACGAAGAACTGCAGAAAAAACTGGTCGCCGAAGGCTGGGTGATCCGTCGCATGGAAGCGACCAACTCCTGCTACGAAGTGTATGCCAAGGATCCCAAGGGCAAGCGCGTTGAAGCGTTCTTCGATCCGGTGACATTTGCCCGTGTCGAAGAATAATTCACTTAAGGTCTGGGATCTGCCGGTGCGCCTGCTGCACTGGTCGCTGGTGCTATGCATCAGCGCCGCGTGGCTCACCAGCAGCGAGACCGGCGTCCAGCATGAGTACTGGGGCTATGGCGCGGCAGCTATCGTCACTTGCCGCTTCCTGTGGGGCTATCTGGGCAACGTCTACGCGCGTTTCAGCCAGTTCGTGCGCGGCACTGACGATACCCTGAGCTATCTGCGGCTGGTGCTGCGCGGTCAGGCGCCGCGCTACCTTGGCCACAATCCGCTGGGCGGCTGGATGGTGCTGACACTGCTGCTGTGCGTCGCCCTGCTGGGAGTTACCGGCTGGGCGCTCAATACCGATCTACTGTGGGGCTATGCCTGGCCGGTGCGGGTGCACCAGACGCTGGGCTGGAGTTTGCTGGCACTGATCGCGCTGCATCTCGGTGGCGTGGTGTTTACCAGCTGGCAGCACCGCGAAAATCTGGTCGCCGCGATGCTCAGCGGCCGCAAACCGGAGCAGGAGCAGAAGCAGTAATCAGCGCAGGACAGTTCGCGCTGATGACTGCTGCCCTGCGGCTACGCTAACTCCCGCCGGTACGGGAGCGCTGTGGCAAAGGCGTATTCGGCTTCCATGCCGCCGATAAAGCCTGCCCTTCTTCGAGCTGCTCGGCCGTCATATTCTTGACCACGGCGGCGCGCTGTTCGGCCGCATTCATCGAACCATTGGCCGCAGCCAGATTCCACAGCATGTAGGCGATCACGTTATCCTGCGGCAGACCGGCCGTGTGATAGCGATACATCAGCCCCAGCGCCTGCAAAGCTTCCGCATGCCCCTGCTCGGCCGCCTTGCGGAACCATGCCACCGCCTGCTTGTGATCCTGAATCACGGCATTGCCGGTGTAGTACATGGCGCCCACCACATATTGCGCGTCCGCCTTGCCCTGCAGGGCAGCCTTGCGGTGCCAGTCAAGCGCCAGCTTGTAGTCCTGCGTTACGCCACGCCCCATGTAATACATCAGGCCCAGCAAGTGCTGGGCGTCGGCATTACCGGCTTTGGCCAGTGGCGTTACCTCTTTCAGCGCCACGCTGTAATTTTTAGCGTTGTAGGCCATCGCACCTTCCGCAAAGCCGGCATGTGCCAGCTGCGGCAGACTGAATGCGAAACCGATCGCCAGTATGATTTTTTTCATATCCCCGATGGTCCTGTCGATTACTTCCAGCTTACTTTGCCGAGTCCATCCACGCTGACATTGCGGTTCAGCGGCTTGCCGTAGACGGTCACGGAACCGAGCCCGCTCAGGCTCAGGGTGACGTTATTGAGTGCGTTGACGGTGGCGTTACCCAGACCACTCAGATCGACATTCACACTATCGGCCTGCATCTGCTGCGCATTCAGGCCACCGAGTCCACCCAGCGTCGCACGCAGGTTTTTACTCCGGCCACCCAGCGTAATGTAACCGGCACCGCGCAGATCGAGTTCGACGTTATCGTTTTCGCTGACCCACAGATTCATCTTGCCCACGCCACCGAGATCGGCTTTCAGATGCTTGTAGTCGCAATTGACCTTCATGCTGCCGGCGCCATCGAGCGTCAGTTCCAGTTCGTCGCCGCTAAAGCCGGTAATTTCGGTAGTGCCCACACCTTCCGAGACGACTTCACGCAGTGCGCTCAGCACCAGCTCGGCACGCACCATATTGCGGCCGATCTTGATGCCGCGTCCTTCGGTTTCCAGATGCAGCGTATCACCGGTGGTCGAGGACATGGTTTTGTCCAGATAGCGTTTTTCGCCGTAGATAATCAGCCCCGGCATCGCACCCTGGCGTACCTTCAGGTCGATCACGCCATCGAGCTTGACACGCACCACGCGTCCATCGATCGCTACCACGCGCTTTTCCACGGGTTCATCAGCCGCATGAGCCTGTCCCCACAGTACGCCACAGGTGGCCAGCAGCAGGCCAAACCGGAAAAACTTATTCATCTCGAACTCCTCACAGGTGTTTGCCGTCCGCGCGCGGGCGGTGTCGCACAATTCTAGCAGCCCTGCCGCACACAACGGGCAAGACGGGTAACTCAGGCAGTTGGCGTTCAGGCCTTGGCAGTCAGGCGATGGCCTTTGACCAAGACCACTTGCACGTCGGCCTGATTCACTTGCGCGATCGGTGCCAGTGCGGCGGCTTTCTGGGCGGCGCTGCTGGTGTAAGCGTAGCTGCCCAGCAGGACGGTGGCGGCGAGGAAGATGACTTCCATGTTTTTTGCGATGTTCATGTTGCGCTCCTTGTAAACGTTGCGGTATGTGAGCACTATAGCCATGCACATGGCCAGCGTCGCGCCAGTTGCGACGAAACGCAAAAATCAGGGGATGGAGCGCAATCTGGCGCGACTGGCAGCCCCGCCGGTCGCTCAGGCAGGCAGCCGGATCACCGCATTCAGGCCGCCTTGCGGGTGGTTCGACAGTTGCAACTGGCCGCCATGTGCGTCCACTACGCTGCGCGCAATGCCCAAGCCCAGCCCCATACCGCCGTCATTCTGCTCGCGCCCATGCGCCAGCCGCACGTAGGGATCAAACAGACTGGCCAGCGCATCTTCGGGCACGCCGGGCCCATGATCGCGCACGGTAATTGCCACCATGCCGTCGCTGCGCGTGACACTAATCTCCGCACGTTTGCCATAGAACAGCGCGTTATCGAGCAGATTGCCCATGGCGCGTTTCAGCGCCAGCGGCTTGGCACGCACACTGATGCCGCTGTCCTGATAGCCCACCTCGTGACCGGCGAGATGCGCACTGCGCACCAGCCGTCCCAGCATCGCGTCAAGCTTCACTTCCGCCGGATTTTCATGGATGTCACTATCCTTCACGCATTGCAGGGCGCCCTTCACCATCATATCCAGCTCGTCCAGATCTTCCTCGAACTCGTTGCGCAGCGCCTCGTCGTCCAGTAGTTCGGCGCGCAGCTTGAGGCGAGTGATCGGTGTGCGCAGGTCGTGCGAGATCGAGATAAACAGGCGCTCGCGGTCTTCGATATAGCGCTGGATGCGTTCGCGCATGGCGCTGAACGCGCGCGCCGTATTAATGAATTCGCGGCTGCCAGTCTCCGGCAACGGCAGCGCCTTGTCGTCCTGCCCTTGCCCGAAAGCGGCGGCCGCGTCGGACAGCGCCGCCAGTGGCCGGGTAATCCAGCGCACTACCAGCAGGCACAGTAGCAGCACCACCGCCAGCGACACACCTTGCAACGCCAGCCGGTCCCACGCCAGCGGATCATTACTGCTCAGGAAATAGGGATTCGGCATCAGTGCCGCCAGATACAGCCAGTTGCCCGCTTCGATTTCGGTCTGGATCACCAGTACCGGCGCCGGGTCGGGCTTGAGCAGCAGGATGTGCTGCACCCACGCATCCGGCAAGTCATTGAGCTTGGCACCATCCTCCGACACCACCAGCTGATCCGGCCAGGCAAACGCCAGATGCGACGGCGGCGATTGCGGTAAATCGCTTTTCAGGGTGCGCGCCACACTTTCCAGCGCCCGTTCGGCCAGCGGGTTAGCCGCAATACTCTGCACCGGTACATAGGCATGGTTGAAGTTCACGAAGAAGCGCGTACCACCCATCTCGCGCAACTGCTGGATCAGCAGCTGCCGATAGTTAGCTGGCAGGCTGCGGAAGAAGCGGATCGCCCCGGACGCACCGTGTGCCACATATTGCGAGGCCGATTGCACTTCCACCTGCGCCTTGGCGCGCAGCTGGCTGGCCCAGATATAGCTCGCCGCCAGCTGAGTCACCAGTAGACCGGCCACCATCACCAGTGCCAGCCGTCCCAGCAGCGAGGTGGGCCACCGTTTTTGCCAGAGCGTTTGCCACAGCGGCCGGCTGAATCTAGGCATGGGCCACCGCGACATCGGCCGAGAAAACATAACCGGCGCCGCGCACGGTTTTAATCAGGGCCGGCTGCTTGCCATCGTCATTGAGGCGCAGCCGCAGGCGACTGATCTGTACATCCAGTGATCGGTCCAGTGGCCCGGCATCGCGCCCGCGGGTTTCTTCGCACAATACGCTGCGATCGAGCACCACGCCGGGATGTTCGACGAAGTATTTCAGCAGCTGGAAGTCCAGCCCCGTCAGCGCCACCAGCTGGCCATCCTGCGCGATCACCTTGCGCTCTGCGAGATCGAGCGTAAAGCCGACAAAACGGTAGTAACGCACGCTGGGCGCTTCCTGCGCCGTGCGCCGCAGAATCGCCTTGATGCGCGCCAGTAGTTCGCGCGGGCTGTAAGGCTTGGCAATGTAATCGTCCGCGCCCAGCTCCAGTCCGACGATGCGGTCGGTTTCATCGGAACTGGCGGTCAGCATTATGATCGGCACGTTCGAGCGCTGACGCACCTGTTTGCACAAAGCGAAACCGTCGGTATCGGGCAGCATCACATCGAGTATGACCAGCGACAGCTGCTCCGCATACTGCTGGAGCGCGGCCAGAAAGCTCTCGCCGTTGTGCGACAGGAGGACTTCATACTGATTCTTTTCCAGATAGGTCTTGAGCAGCTCCCTGGTCTTCTGGTCATCGTCTACGATCAGGATTTTGCGCACCGAAGGCTCCTTGGCTTCTCAGGTTAAATAATCGGAACAGCGCACCCAGTCGGCGCTGGGCCTCGGCTGGTGTGGCTTTATCGTCCAGAAAAAATCGGTGAATCTCCGCGATGATGGCGTCGCGGCTGGTCTCTTCGGTAGCCATGCGGTGCACCAGACTCGGTGCCTGCGCGGCGGCGCCCTGCGCAAAGCTGCGCCACGAGGCGCGTGCACAACTATCCATGCGGCTAACGTCGGCATCACGGCGCACCGGCACAGCGCCTTTCAGCTGGTTGTACTCGGCCTGCACGGCGGGCGTCACCAGCAGCCGCGCCATGCGCTCCTGCGCCGGCATGTGGCGGTAATCACCGGCAAACATGGTCAGAGTATCGACGCTGTACAGATGGTAGCGCCCCGTCCCGGGCGCCGTGCCGCAGGCGAAGTCCTCATCGAGCACCATGCCGCGCTCGACCAGTTCCGGCTTGGCCCAGTCGCCCATGATCATCATCGCCGCGTCCTTGCGGGCGAACTGGCGCACCACCTCGGGCCACGGACGTTCGTCCAGCTGATTGCTGATCCAGCCCTTCACAGTGCGCAAACGCTCGAGTGCTTCGGCAGTGCGCCGGTCCGCTGCCGCAGCCGGATCGCGCCGTACAAACAGATCGCGATAGAACTCGGGGCCAGATTCAGCCAGTACCAGATTCTCGAACAGTGCTGCCACCTGCCACGCTTCGCTGCTTTGCGCCAGTGGCTGCACCCCCGCCGCTTTCAGCCGCAACACCACATTCTGGAACTCGGCCCAGTTCTGCGGCGGCGCCAGCTTGTGCTGGGCCAGTATGCTACGGTTGTAGAACAGGGTATTGATGCGATGGATGCCCAGTGGCGCGGCGACCACGTGTTTGCGATGGCGAATCAGGTTAGAAATGGTGGGAAACAGCACCGCGTTCCAGTTGGCGGCAGCGGCCACATTATCGATTTCCAGCAGCAGTCCCAGTTCCGCCCATTCGGCAACCGACACGCCGATAATCTGGGTTACTTCGGGCGCGTCGCCTGCCAACACTCGGCTCTTCAGAACTTTACCGGCACCGAGTCCGGCACCACCGGGGATCGCTGCGTCCTTCCATTCCAGACCTTCATCGGCCATGCGTGCAGCCAGCGCATTGGCGGCTTTACGTTCGCTACTGGCGGTCCACCAGTGCAGCACCTGCAGGGTAGTCGGCGCGGCGCTACTGCTACTGCTGGCAGCGCTGCCAGCAATATTCTGGGCAGCCTGAGAGGACGATGAAGCGGAAGAAGGATGCTGGGTTGCCGCGCCAGCGGGCAGCGACGCGGCCAGCAGCAAAGTAGCAAGTGCGCCAGAAGGTAACCGGGAAAACCAAGGCACGGCTACATTTTCTTTCGACGCAGTCACTCGTTATCCCGAATAAAACAGTGTCATGATTATAACGGAGATGAACGCCGAGCGGAGTCCTGCCCGGCGTCCGGAGTGTTGTCAGACGCATGGATACAACACTCCCGTATCGCATGCGCCGGACGACGTTTAGAACTTGGCTTTAACACCCAGACTGTAACGTGCACCGTTTTCATACACGCCCACCGGCAGGCCATCGGTCGTGTTGGTACGAATCACCGCGTTACCGATATTTACTGCCGTCAGATACAGGCTGACCTTCGGCGTGATATCCCAGCTAGCCGACGCATCCCACTGACCGTAGGCACTGGTCACATCCTGACCACCTTCGTCGAGCGCACCGTAAGCCTTGGAACGGTAGTTATACGACAGACGCACGCTGTAGCCGTCTTTCTCGTAGAAGCCCGTCAGATTCGCCTGATTGCGCGAATTACCCACCACGTTCAACTTCTGGCCACCTTCGTTGGCGCCGGTCTTAGCATCGGTGAAGGTGTAGTTGACCACCGCACCGAAGCCGCTGCTAAAGGCTTGCTGCCATTGCAGTTCCAGACCGTTGACGGTTTCGCCGTTGTTAGCGTTGTACGGACGGGTTACCGTGCGCACCACACCGGCCACGGTTTCCTGCGCCGACTTGGTGTAGATGAAGGTGTCGAGCTTCTTGGCAAATACGGTGGCCGACAGCAGCGATGCATCGGCGTAGTACCACTCGGCGCCCAGTTCGGCCTGATTGGCGTGATAAGGCTTGAGCAGCGGATTGCCGGCGGTGGCCGCATTGGTGGTGCCACTGACTTCGGTACTGGCGCTCAGATCGCTGTA
Organism: Burkholderiaceae bacterium; assembly: GCA_019752915.1. Classification (GTDB taxonomy): domain Bacteria; phylum Pseudomonadota; class Gammaproteobacteria; order Burkholderiales; family Burkholderiaceae_D; genus Rugamonas. The sequence goes on along the minus strand of JAIELO010000357.1, from coordinate 940 downwards.
GGTATTACGGGCCATCACGCGTGCTACCGCACCGCGCACCAGCAGCTCCTTGTTGACCGAGTACACCGCATTCAGATTCGGCAGCACATCGGTGTAGCTGCGCGTGGTATTGCCCAGCACATAGTTACCGGTACCTTTCAGATCCTGATAGGCTTCCGAAGTCTGGTCGGTCTTGACGATACGGGCACCGAAATCACCGCGCCACTGGCCGGTGGCAAAGTCTGCGCGCGCATAGGTCGCGTAGATTTTTTCCTTGATGCGGTAGTACTCGTTCTTCGACTCGGCATACACCATGCCTTTGTCGTACATCGCAAAGCCTTTGGAATAAGCCAGACCATCATCGACCCAGGCGTACTGGGTTAGCGAGCCGGCCGTGGCGGCGGCCTGACTGAGCATCGGCGAGGCGCCTGTCGACAGATCAGCCAGCGTGAACGACTGCCAGCCCGTACTGCCCGGACCGACCTTACCGATGACGCGACGATTCTGCACCGTGGTATCACGCAGCTTGGCACCAAACTTCACCGACTTGAAGAAGTCACCATTCAGATCCAGCGTCAGGTCAGCCTGCGCATAGTTCTCTTTGGTCTCCATGCGACGCACCCAGTCGCGCGCATTCTGCAGTACCAGCTTGCTCGGATCGAGCGGGTTGATGTTCTGGTATTTCACTTCGTACGTATCAGGTGCGAGGTTGAAGGTGGTCAGCGTATCGCCGACGAACCAGAAATTGCGGTCGTGATCACTACCGCCCGAACCCTTGGTAGTACCAGCCTGACCATGCAGCTTCCAGTTATCACCATCATAGGTGCCATCCAGATCGAGTACCTGCGATTTCACGTAGGACTGACGGAAGATCGGCTCGAACGATACGCCACCGGTCGGGCCGACCGTGCCACCCACCAGCGCCTTGGTGCCATCCGAGGTGGTGATGAATTTCGGATTG
>JAIELO010000013.1 GCA_019752915.1 Burkholderiaceae bacterium | reverse complement strand
CGGCCTCGGGTGGTGCCTGCAGCACGGCCGACAGATCGTCCGGCAGTTCGGCCGGACGGTCGCCGACGCCTGCGCCATGCTGGCCGGCCAGGGCTTGCGCCAGCAGGCTGGCGGTGGTCAATATCCCTTCAACCCATTGCGCCCCCAGCACCGGCTGCTCGGCCATAGCGCTCAGGCCAGCCTGCAGGGTCAGCAGATGCCCGGCCAGATTACCGCTATCGACCGTCGACACATACACGGGATGCAGCGCTTGCAGGGTGCGGGTGTCGTACCAGTTATAGAAATGCCCCTGATAGCGTTCCAGCCGATCCAGCGTATTCATGGTCTGGGTGCTACGCTCGATCAGCTGGCCGACGCTCAGATAGCCGAAATCGCAGGCCGTCAGATTGGCCAGCAAGGCCATGCCGATATTGGTGGGCGAAGTGCGATGCGCCACCACTGCCAGCGGATGCTCCTGCATATTATCGGGCGGTAGCCAGTGGTCTTCCGGTCCCACGTAGCGTTCGAAATACGCCCAGGTACGGCGCGCCAGCCGGTGCAGAAACTGTAGCTGCTCGGCGCTCAGCGTGACGCTGCGGCGCAGCAGCGGACGGCTGATCCAGTTGGCCAGCGCAGGCGCCAGCAACCACGCCGGCACACACAGCATCGCCGGCAGCAGACTGGCGGGACGCCACAGCGCCAGCGCCACCAGTACCAGCGCTCCCAGCAAGGGCGCGACCCACATGCTGCGCCAGCTATTGTCGCTCGTGGCCGGGGCCAGCGACGAGGCACGCCACTCGAGCAGGCGGCGCTGGCTCACGCCCATGCGCCACAGGCTGCGCACGATAGCATCCAGACTGAAGTACGCTTCGTAGGGAAGGAACACCAGTAGCAGCGCCGCATGCGCGCACTGCAGCGCACTGCGCCGCAAGCTGGCGCGCAGATGCTGGCCCCACAGCGTATCGCGCGGGCGCCGCAGTAAATCGTACAGGCCACTGAGCAGCGGCGTCGCAAACAGTACCGCCAGCACGCTCAGCGTCCACAGCCACGGCTGCGGTAGCACCAGCCACGCCAGTAGCAGCGCTGCCACCAGCACGGCAGCCGTCACACTGCGACGCAAATTATCGAACAGCTTCCAGCGCGACAGCAGCGACAGGGGATTGCGTTCGCGCTGACGCTCCGCTCCGGGGACGCGCCGCCTCAGCCACGACGCCAGTTGCCAATCGCCGCGTATCCAGCGCTGGCGCCGCTGCACATCGTCACGATAGCGCGACGGATAAGCTTCATACAGCTGCACATCGCTGAGCAGCCCGGCGCGCAGATAACAGCCCTCCAGCAGATCATGACTAAGGATGCGGTTTTCCGGCAGCCGCGCACCCAGCACCTGCTCGCACACATCGACATCGTAAATGCCCTTGCCGATAAAGGAGCCTTCGTAGAACACATCCTGATAGACATTCGACACGGTGCGCGTATAGGGATCGATACCGGGCTCGCCGCCGCACAGTTTTTCGTAGTGCGAGGCGTGCTCGCCCGGCACACTGACGGCGATGCTGGGCTGCAGAATGCCATAGCCTTCCACTACCCGACCCAGTCGCGCATCCACCCGCGGCTGATTCAGCGGATGCAGCATGGCAGCGATCATCTGCAGCGCCGCTTCGCGCGGTAGCTGGGTATCCGTGTCGAGAGTAATGACATAGCGCACCGATGCCAGCATGCGGGTATCGCCTTCGATCACCGTAAAGCGGCCGCTACCACCTCCGCGTAGCAGCCGGTTCAGATCCTCCAGTTTGCCGCGCTTGCGCTCATAGCCCATCCACACGCCTTCCTGCGGATTCCACTGGCGGCTGCGGTGCAGCAGCAGAAACGGGCTGACCAGCTGCTGCTCGCTATCGGCCTCGGGGGGCGCATACTGGCGATTCAGGCGGGCAATACCGGCCTGTGCCTGCTCCACCAGCGCGGCATCGCCGGGCTGTAGGGCGGCCGGGGCGTCAACCAGATCGGTCAGCAGGCAGAACTGCAGGTAGGGATCGCGATTGGCCAGAAAGCGCACTTCCAGCTGCTCGCACAGTTGCGCGACGTTGGCTTCGCTAAACAGCAGCGTCGGCACCACCACCAGCGTGCGCGCGTGGGGCGGCACGCCCTCTGCCAACGCCATGCGGGGGAGCGGATGGGGCCGGGTCAGCAGGGTGGCCATCCAGTTCACCAGTGCCAGCGCCAGCTGGGTGCTGCCGAGCAAGGCCAGCAAGCCGGCCACTCCCAGCCAGATGCCGTGGGCGCCCTGCCGCGCCGTGTGCTGCACCAGCAGCGCACTGGCCATTAGTGCCAGCGCGGCAATGGCGCCCAGATAGGTGGTCAGCGGCGCCGTGCGGGCGGTCTGCTGCAGCGCGGCCAGCCAGCCATGACGCATGCGGCACTGCCGTTCCAGCTGCGCCAGCCCGGCGCCGATCAGGTAATAGCCGACGTGGGCATAACGCCCGCTGTCGCCCTGGGCCTGCGCCAGTTGTAAGGCATGCTGCGCCACTTCGCCTTCCGTACAGGGCGCGTGGCGCGCGATGGTTTCGATGGCATGCCGGTACAGGTCGCGGGTGGCGAACGCCATCTGCCCGTACACGGCCGACGGATCGCGCCGCAAGGTCTGCTCGACCACGCTCATGGTCTCGACAAACTCCTGCCAGTCCATGGTGCCGAGAAAGCGCAGGCTGCCGATGCTATTGGCGATCGACACCTGCTCACCGGCCTGCAGCTGGATTTCGCTCTGGATCAACTGCTCGATGGTCTGCCCGCCTTCGGCCAGGCGGTGGGTAATCCACGATAGCGCCAGCGTCAGCGCCGGACTCTGCCCTTGCAGACGACGTGCCAGCTCGGCCACGAACGCACTGGTGATGGGCGGATTGGAACGGGCCATATCGGCCACCATCAGAATCAGGCCGCTGGGGTTGTACTCGGCCACCCGCGTCATCTGGTCGGCCCAGTGGTTGGCCAGATCACGGTGGCGCCGGTTATCGGCCACCCGCACGGCCACCCGGCGCAAGTTCTCGATCAGCGCCAGACGCAGCATGATGGGAATCGCCCACAGCTCGCCCAGTTGCAAGCTGGCCACTTCCTGATAGGCCGTGACGAAGCGGCACAGCGATTCCGGATCGACCCGGCCATCGCCATGGGCAATGATCTCCAGCGCAATCCGGTACACCCGCGGACTGCTATCCGGCACCGCCTCTTCCAGGCGCGGCAACTGCTTGCTGTAATTGCGCGGCAGGTGGCGCCGCGCGGTACGGATCTGCTCCTCGATCAGGTAGAAATTATCGAGCAGCCATTCGGATGCCGGCGTGATCTGGCGGCCCGCTTTCACGGCCGCGGTCAGCTCGCTGCAGCAGGCATCGATCACCGTGGCATTCTGCGTCAGACGCTGCAGCAGCCGGTCCGGCCCGCCACGCGCGCTGAGCCGGTGATGGCTGGCCAGCGTCCTGCCGTATGCCTCCATCTGCACAGCACTGAATAATTCGGCACGCAGCGGCTGATCCGCAGCGTGATCTTCCCGCAGCACGCTACGTGTCGCAAACAACGGCGCAAACAGTGACGCCAGTTTTGACCCCGGCGTTGACCCTAATACTTTCAAACTCGACCTCGCTATGCACAGAGAAAATAGGCATAGCCAGCTTAGGCCCGGCGCGCTAACCCGACTGTGCGCAGACGTACATAGCCCGTCTGGGTTCAGGTCGCAAAAAAAAGAGCCGCTTGCGCGGCCCGTAAAGGAAGAAGGTAAGGCCTTACGCGGCCTGGGCCAGCGGTGCTAGCGCCAGTCCGCCACTCAGGCTGTAGCTGTCCGGATGGCCAAGGCGACGCAGACATTGCGCAGCTTTCAGGCTGCGGTTGCCGCTTCGGCAGATGAACACCAGCGGCACTTGCGGCGCGCTCAGCCAGTCCGCCGCATGCTCGGTCAGACGGCTCAGCGGTACGCTATGGAGCGGCGCGGCCAGCGGCAACAGTTTGGCACTGGCAGCGAATTCGAACTCTTCGCGCACGTCGATCAGGCGTGCTTCGGGGTGGGCCTGCAGCAACTGCGCGAGCGCCGTCTGATCGAGCTGCAGACTGCTGCCGGTAGCGCACGGTGCGCTGTGCTGGCTGGCGACGCAGAATTGATTCTGTTCATCGCGGCTCGGGCACAGCAGGGTCTGCTCGCCCGTCAGTCCCCGCAGCGCTGCGGCGCCAGCGACCGTCGTACTGAAGGCAAAGCGCAGCGCGGCAGCGCTCAGCTGACCTTGCTCTGCCTGTCCCAGCAGATAGTGACGCTGCGAACCGTCCGCCAACCAGGCCAGCGTCCGGCTGCCCAGGCGCAGCGCTGCGGCACGCTGGCCATCGGCCAGCAGCACCTGTTCCGGCAGCTCCGGCCAGCCATAGGCATCGGCCGCGACGCGACTGACGGCGTGGCGCCCCAGCGCATCGATCAACTCGCCATTGTCCTGCCCTGGCGTGGTATTCAGGATCGCTTGCACGCGATAATTCTGGCAACGCACAAACGCTTCGATACGTGCCGTGTGTTCCGCCAGCGGATCGATCAGTACGCAACTGCGGCTGGCCGCATCCAGCAGCAGCCAGCTGCACGCGCCTTCCACGCCGAGCTGCAGCAGACCATCATGCGCCACGTTCGGCTGTGCGGATGGGATCAGGCAGGCGCTGCGCAGCGCCGCACCGCAGCGGCTGATGCGCGCGCAGGCGTCGGCAATCATGGCTGCATCGGCCAGCGGACCGAAGGACATGCGGATCGCCCCGGCACTGCGCCACAGCGGCAGCTGCATGGCATCGAGCACATAGCTGGGTGCCGCTTTGGCAGCCGAACAGGCACTGCCGGAGCTGACCCGGACCTGCGCCGCATCGAACACATCCATCAGTTCGCGGCTGCTCAGTCCCGGTACGGAGAAATTCAGCGTGGTCGGCAGCGAGTGCTCGAACGGATGGTTGAACAGCACGCCCGGCAAGGCGGCGCGCAGCGCCTCGGCCAGCTGGCGACGGTAGTCTTCCAGTTCGGCATGGCTGCGGAAGGTGTCACCGCGCTCCAGCGCTGCCAGCACGGTGCCTAGCGCGGCAATGCCTGCCATGTTTTCCGTGCCCGAGCGCTGCGCGCTTTCCTGTCCACCGCCCACGATCAAGGGGGTAAACGGTGCGCCAGCGCGCACATACAGCATGCCGATGCCTTTCGGCGCATACAGTTTATGCCCGGAGAACGGCGCGTAGTCGATGCGGGTGGCGGCCAGATTCAGGTCCAGCTTGCCCAGCGCCTGCACGCAGTCAACCAGCCAGTAAGCCTGGCTAGCGCTCTGCTCGAGCACGCTCTGGATCGCAGCCAGATCGCTGATCACGCCGGTTTCGTTATTGGCGGCCATGGTGCACACCAGCGCCGCTTCGCTCACGCAGGCACGCAGCGCGGCCAGATCGTGCAGGCCATCGGCCTGCACCGGCAGCTTGTGCAGGCTCAGGTTCAGGCCCAGTAAGCGATTCCAGTGCGCCAGCGCTTCCGGCACGGCTTTGTGTTCGGTGGCCCCATACACCAGCAGGCTGCCGATGGCGACGCCCTGTTGCTGGCGCTCGCGCAATGCCACCAGCGCCGACAGCAGCGCCGTCTGGATGCCTTCGGTCGCGCCGCTATTAAACATCAGGCGCCCCTCACCGACGCCGAGCAGGCGGCGCGCGCACTGGTGCGCCTGATCGAGAATGACTTTCGCCTTCAGGCCGCTGGCATGGCTGCTGCTAGGATTCCCGTACAACTGCCCCATGGTGCGACACGCTGCCTCGATGGCGGCGGGTAATACGGCGGAGGTGGCATTGCCATCAAGGTAGATTTCGGTCGTCATGATGAGAGCTGGAAAACGGGCACTGGAAGCCTCATAGCATACTCAAAACAGGGGAAACATATGTACTAAAATACTCCGCTTACGGCTAACATATAGCATGTTTATGCTATTAATCAGGAATATCAAGAATGAATCCACTTGACCGCTATGACTACGCCATTCTCTCCGCCCTGCAGCTCGATGGGACGCTGTCGGTGGCCCAGCTCAGCGAACGGATCGGACTGTCCAGCACGCCGTGCTGGAAACGCATCCGCCGGCTCGAGGAAGAAGGCTATCTGGAGAACCGCGTGGCCATCGTCAACCGCCGCAAAGTGGGCTTGCCGGTGACGGTATTCGTCAGCGTGCGCACTAGCCAGCATGACGATAAATGGCTGGCACGCTTTGCTGCCGCGGTGGTGGCGCTGCCGGAAGTGCTGGAATTTCACCGCATGAGCGGCGACATCGACTACCTGCTGAAAGTCGTTACCAGCGATATCGAAGGCTATGACCGCTTCTACAAGAAGCTCATCAAGGTGGCGCAACTAAGCGGTGTGTCCTCGGCGTTCTCGATGGAACAGATCAAATTCACCACCGCGCTGCCGCTGGAACTGGTCGCACACGGCTAGCGCTGGCACGCGGTACGCCCTGCGCGGTCGCGCAGGCGCACCCGCTGGCTGCGGAATGTCTCTTGCTTAGGGCAAGAAAGGTGCGGACAGCACGCGTAAGCCGATCGAGAACCAGTGTTCATCGGCGTTTCCGCCCAGACGCTTGCCATAGGTAGCGTCGATCTGCACGCGCCCCGGTAGCAGCCAGCGCCGCAAGCCCAGCTGATAATTCGGTTTGCCCTGATTCTGCCCGAAGGTTTCGGCGATCAGCCAGTTGTTCTGGTCGAGCGCGATTTCTGTACCCAGGCCCCAGGTCGCGCGGGTGCGCTGGGTCTGCTCACGCAACCAGCCCAGATTGGCATGCAGCAGCACCCGGTCATCCTGAAAGGAAAAACTGGCCGGCACCGTGGCATACCAGTCACGTCCGGCCTCGTGCCCATGACGATGACTGTCCGTTCCTGCCGTCAGGCCGACACCCCAGCCATTCGCTTCCAGCGGCTTCAGGACAGTTTTTCCCTGCAGCACAAAGTCCGACAGATAGGTCTCCGCCCCGGCATGGGTGCGGGCGGCACCGGCTGTCAATTCGAGGTTGCCCGTGAAATTGCACGCTGGCAGAGCCCAGTACTCGGTGCTGTCCGCATTGTTCCTGATCCAGCTTTCAACTTGGCATGATTTGGCATCGGTGATGCGCGCATCGTCGGTGATCATCGGCCGTGCGGCCTGAGCGCATGGCATCAGCAGGCACAGTAGCCCTAAGCAGTGCGCTGGCAGCGACGCAAAGGCTGCGCGGAGGCGGCCGGAAAATTGGATGCTCGTCATATTCACTTCTATCTTCAAAATACGGGGCACGCTGGCGCGTCCCACTTGCCGCGGCAGGCGGCTTACTTCGCTCGATCCCCTGCTCACAGCGGTCAGCGCTGTACATCGACAGCCGGGAAAATAATGCGATAATATCCTATCCCCCAGGATAGGACAATCCACCATGAACACACCGACTTCACACCCCGCCATCATCCAGCGCCTCAAGCGCGCCGAAGGCCACCTCAAAAGTATTATCGTGATGCTGGAAGAGGGCCGCGCTTGTCTGGATATCGCCCAGCAGCTTCAAGCGGTCGAGAGCGCTGTTAGTAACGCCAAGAAAACCCTGGTACATGACCATATCGACCATTGCCTGGAGCATGCGGTGCGTGCCGGCACCCAGAGCGCGGACGACACCATCCGCGAATTCAAAGCAATCACCAAATATCTGTAGCCGCCGTCCGGCGCCATTGCAGGGTCGCGCTGCCGACCGGCGCTGACGCGCTAAGGTCGATGCCCGCACAAAGCCCTCGCGCCACTGGCGGCGATGGCTTATGCTAGCCGGCGTTACTGCTTATCAGGAAAGACAAGAACATGAGCTCACTCCGCATTACCCAAGCTGCACTGGCAGCGGCCATCGCACTGGCCTTCGCCGTGCCCGTCAGCCACGCTGCCGACCAGCCCGGCAGCACTGGCATGAGCGCCAGCGCCCCTGCGGCCCCTGCCAAGAGCGACGCCGCCGCGCAGCGCGCCCTACTGACGCTGGCCGATCAGTATTACGACGCCAACGCCCGCTTCAATCCCATCTCGGCCACGGAAAACGGCGACAACCGCTTCGACGACCAGCTGGGCCTGAGCATCGCCCCCGCCCAGCGCGCCCGTCAGTTCAAGCTGTATCAGCAGTTCAGCAAGCGCCTGCAGGCCATCCCGCGCGCACGCCTGAGCAGTGCCGACCAGATCAACTACGACATCCTGCGCTTCGAACTGAACAGCCTGCTGGCTCTGGCAGCGTTCCCGGAACACCTGCTGCCGATCACCCAGATGGATAGCGTGCCGGTCGCGCTGGCCAACTATGCCGGTGGCGAAGCTTCGCAGCCGCTCACCACGGTGGCCGAATACAAGGCTTATCTGAAACGCATCAGTCAGCTGCCGGCGTGGATCGATCAGGCCATCGCCAATATGCGCGTCGGCATGCGTAGCGGCATCACCCAGCCCCGTGCCCTGATGCAATCGGCGCTGCCGCAGTTCCAGCAACTGCTCAGCGATACAGCTGAAAGCAATATCTTCTACACGCCGATCACCAAACTGCCCGCCAGTTTCAGCGCCGCCGAGCGCCAGAGTCTGACGCTCGCCTACCGCGACACCGTAGGCCAGCATGTCCTGCCGGCGCTGCAACGTCTGGCACGCTTCATCGAACAGGACTACCTGCCGGCCTGCCGCACCAGCACCGGACTGGGTGAACTGCCGAATGGCGCGGCATGGTATCAGGCGCGCGTCGCCGATTCGACCACCACCAGCATGCAACCGGCGGAAATCCACGCCATCGGTTTAAAGGAAGTGGCACGCATTCAGGCCCAGTTCGCCGTACTCGGCCCCAAACTCGGCTATGACGGCCCGCCAGCCGGCCTGCCCGTCTGGGTGGCAGCACAGGCCAAGTTCTACCCGTTCAAAACGGAAGATCAAGTGCAAGCGGTGTACCACCAGCTCAACGACGTGCTCGACACCAAGCTGCCGCAGATGTTCACCCTGCTGCCGAAAGCCAAGCTCGATCTGCGTCTCGAGCCGGAGCTGAGCCGCGCCACCGCGTCCGACCATTACACGGCACCGGCCGGTGACGGTTCGCGTCCCGGCGTATTCTGGTCGGTGGTCAATGACCCGACCAAATACGGCAGCACCGGCATGACCACGC
>JAIELO010000394.1 GCA_019752915.1 Burkholderiaceae bacterium | reverse complement strand
GAACGCTTCGGTCACTTTCTCAGCCGTAGCACCACCGCCTACGTCCAGGAAGTTGGCTGGTTCGCCGCCGAACAGTTTGATGGTGTCCATGGTAGCCATAGCCAGACCAGCACCGTTCACCAGGCAGCCGATGTTACCGTCGAGCGAGATGTAAGCCAGATCGAATTTCGACGCTTCCACTTCGGCTGGATCTTCTTCGTCCAGATCGCGGTAAGCGACGATTTCTGGTTGACGGAACAGCGAGTTCGCGTCGAAGTTGAACTTGGCGTCCAGCGCGATGACTTTGCCCGAACCAGTCAGGATCAGTGGGTTGATTTCGGCCAGCGATGCGTCGGTTTCCCAGTAGGCTTTGTACAGGCCTTGCAGGTTGGTGACGGCATCAGCGATCGAACCTTCTGGTACGCCGATTTTTGCAGCGATGCCAGCGGCTTCCGCGTCGGTCAGGCCAACGGCTGGATCGATAGCGATGGTGTGGATCAGTTCTGGATGCGATTCAGCGACTTCTTCGATGTCCATGCCGCCTTCCGACGAGGCCATCAGCACAACGCGCTGGGTAACGCGGTCGGTGACCAGCGAAACGTACAGTTCTTTCTTGATGTCGGCGCCTTCTTCAACCAGCAGACGACGGACTTTCTGACCTTCCGGGCTGGTCTGGTGAGTCACCAGCTGCATGCCCATGATCTGGTCAGCGTATTCTTTAACTTGTTCCAGCGACTTGGCAACTTTCACGCCGCCGCCTTTACCACGGCCACCGGCGTGGATTTGTGCCTTCACAACCCAGACCGGGCCGCCCAAGGTTTCAGCAGCTTTGACTGCGTCTTCAACGGACATGCACGGGATACCGCGCGGAACCGTCACTCCGTATTTCCGGAGGATTTCTTTGCCTTGATACTCATGGATTTTCATGCTGGCTTCCCTTCTGATGCTGATGTGTAAAAATCGGTTGATACTACGAAAAAAAATCGCTTCTGCAAGCAGAGATTGCTACGCGCTGCTCGGTGCTGCTTTGACCACCCAGCGCGGGTAAAACTGTGCGACCGCCCCACCATCGGTGCGCAGGGCATGGCATTTATCTAACTGAAACGGTTTTTCACGGGGCGTGCCATGGTCTTCGGTGGCCGCATCATTGGTGGCCCAGACGTCATTGGCAAACGCTTGCACCGCCGCCGTGGGCAGAATCTGCGCCAGTTCGGTCAGGTGGGTGCAGCCGGAGACACCGGCCAGTCGTGCTTTGAGTTGCTGACGGAAACCCTGCATCAGGTTCAGTCCCACCAGTTGCGCGCGGTATTCCGGGCCGATGCTATCGCAATGGCCGGGATATGGCACGGCATCGGACACGGCTTCGGCGTCGACGATGGTCAGCTGACGGTCGACCGTCAGGCGCAAATAGAGGTCATGCAGGGGAGTACCAGCGGCGCGCGGGCCGGAGGCCAGCACGGTGTCGATCTGTTTGATGTCGGTGATATGGGCGTCAAGATCCCACAGCCCATCCTCGCGTGCGTACGCTTGGACGGCAATTGCGCGCGTGTGCCGCAGCGCACGTCGGTTAACTGGGGTTGACAGGGACATAGACCGATGTCGCTCTCGCGACGGAAATTTAGTAAGCAGCCATGTGCTGAACGCACGTGTCCGCAGCTTCTACGGACAACTACCGCACCTGCGGCGCTGCAAAAACCCCAAAAGTGTAGCACATAGAGGCCATTTGTTGCGCTCAAACATAAGTTTTGACGCGCAATTTCTGCCATCTGAGGCGATTTTGACAAGAAATTCACAGAATGTATTTCTGCTATAGAAACATTGCATGGTGCGATGCGGCAGACTATTCCTCGAAATCCGGTGCCCCTTTCAGTGCCGTCTGAATGGCGCGCTGGGAGAAGCCCCGTTGCAGCAGAAAGCGCATCTGTTTGTTACGCTGCTGGGCATCTTCGGCCACGCTGGCAAATTTACGGCGCCACACTTCCACGCAACGTGCTGTTTCATCTTCCGCCAGACCCGCTTTCAAGCGATCCAGTTCTTCACCGCGCACGCCGTGACTTTGTAATTCCGCCACAATCCGGCCATTCCCGAAGCGTGCCGAGCGGCGATGGATCAGCGCTTCGGAAAAACGCTCCTGCGACAGCCAGCGATTCTTTTCCAGCAGGTCGAGCAGCGCTTCCACATCGTCGTGCTCTTCGGCGTAGCGGGCCAGTTTGCGCCCCAGTTCCAGCCGGCTGTGTTCGCGCTGCGACAGAAAGCGCAGGGCACGAGCTTTCAGACTCAACTGCGGTGCTGCCATTGCCACTTCCTCCCTGAACGCTTATTTCTGACTGTAAAAACAACAAAACCACCGCTTGCACAGGCAAGGCGGTGGTTTGACTACGCTGCGACGCGCATTACGCGGCGTCGGCGCCTTTGACAGGTTTCAGTTTCACCACCGTGTCGCCCTTGTCGCCAGCCAGCGGCGGCAGTGCACGCACACCCTGCGATTCACGCACCTTGTTTTCGATTTCCCACGCCAGTTCCGGACGTTCCTGCAGGAAGATACGGGCATTGTCCTTACCCTGACCGACGCGCTCGCCGTTGTAGCTATACCAGGAACCGGACTTCTCGACGATCTTCGCTTCCACGCCCAGATCAAGAATCTCGCCTTCGCGCGAAGTGCCCGCACCGTACAGAATGTCGAAGTGGGCTTCCTTGAACGGCGGCGCGATCTTGTTCTTGACCACTTTCACCTTGGTTTCGTTACCGATCACTTCGTCACCCGACTTGATCGAACCGGTGCGGCGGATATCCAGACGTACCGAAGCGTAGAACTTCAGCGCATTGCCGCCGGTGGTGGTTTCCGGGCTACCGAACATGACGCCGATCTTCATACGGATCTGGTTAATGAAAATCACCAGCGTGTTGGTACGGTTGATGGAACCGGTCAGCTTGCGCAGGGCTTGCGACATCAGACGCGCTTGCAGACCCGGCAGGGAATCACCCATGTCGCCTTCGATCTCGGCGCGTGGCGTCAGTGCGGCCACGGAGTCGACCACTACCATATCCACGGAGCCGGAGCGCACCAGCGCATCGCAGATTTCCAGTGCCTGTTCACCCGTATCCGGCTGCGAAATCAGCAGTTCGTGCAGGTTCACACCCAGCTTCTGGGCATAACCGACGTCCAGTGCGTGTTCGGCATCGATGAACGCGCAGGTGCCGCCCAGTTTCTGCATTTCCGCAATGGTTTGCAGGGTCAGCGTGGTTTTACCCGACGATTCCGGGCCGTAGATTTCCACCACGCGGCCACGTGGCAAACCGCCCACGCCCAGCGCGATATCCAGACCGAGCGAGCCGGTCGACACCACTTGTACCTCTTCAATCGGCGTGCTGGAGTCCATACGCATGACGGAGCCCTTGCCGAATTGCTTTTCAATCTGGGCCAGCGCGGCGGCCAGCGCCTTCGCTTTTTCAGCGGCAGGTAATACAGTTTTTTTGTCGTCCATAATGTTCTCTCAGCCAGGTCGGTCGGTTCGTACAGGTGGTACTGTATAAAAAAACAGTGCTTAATGCAAGCACGATTTTTAAACAATTTTTGAGTTCTCACAAAAACTCGCCACTTGCCGCGAAATGCAACACAATACGGGCTTGTGCAGCCGGAGTGTTTACATGCGTATTTTACTTGCCGAAGACGACAGCGTACTGGCCGATGGGCTGACCCGCTCGCTACGTCAGTCCGGCTATGCCATCGATTGCGTTGGCAACGGACAGGAAGCCGATACCGCCCTGACCACCCAGGAATTCGATCTGCTGATTCTGGATCTGGGCCTGCCCAAATTATCCGGACTGGAAGTGCTGCGCCGTCTGCGCGCCCGCGAGTCGCGCCTGCCGGTGCTGATCCTGACGGCCGCCGACTCCATCGAACAACGCGTCAATGGCCTCGATCTGGGCGCCGACGATTACATGGCCAAGCCGTTTGCCCTGTCGGAACTGGAAGCGCGGGTGCGCGCCCTGACCCGCCGTGGCGCGGGCGGCGGCGCCACGCTCATCAAACATGGCCCGCTGAGCTACGATCAGGTGGGGCGCAGTGCCTACATCAACGAACAGATGCTGGATCTGTCGGCACGCGAACTGGGGCTGCTGGAAATCCTGCTGGCGCGCAGCGGCCGGCTGGTCTCCAAGGAACAACTGGTCGACCACCTGTGCGAGTGGGGCGAAGAAGTCAGCAATAACGCCATCGAGGTGTATGTGCACCGCCTGCGCAAGAAAATCGAAACGGGCGGAATCCGCATTGCCACCGTGCGCGGGCTCGGTTACTGCCTCGAGAAATTCGCGGAACCAGCCAAGTGACTCCGCCGTCCGCGCCCGGTACTGAACCGGCTGAGGCCAAAGCCGAAGCCGTGGCATATCAGCCGCCACCGGCGGAAGCGGACGAAGGCATACAACACTCGCTGTTCGGCGAAATTCTCGACTGGATGCTGGCGCCCCTGCTGCTGCTGTGGCCCATGAGTATCGCCATCACCTATCTGGTGGCCAAGTCGATTGCCAATCAGCCGTTTGACCACGCGCTGGAAGACAGCGTCACCGTGCTGGCGCAGCAGGTGCGCGCGGTCGACGGCAAAATCAGCAAGGGCTTACCCGGACTGGCGCGCGACATTCTGCGCGCCGACGATATCGACAGCGTCTATTTCCAGATTCAGGGCCCGCACGGTGAGCACATCGACGGTGACCGCGATCTGCCACCGCCGGTCATCGACGAGGAGGATCTGCCCACCAGCGCCAGCGTCCACTTCCGCAATGACACCATGCACGGCACCCCGGTGCGGATTGCCTATGCCTACGTAAGACTGGAACACAAGACCGGCAACGAAGCGCCAATGGCGCTGGTGCAGGTGGCGGAAACGCTGGAAAAACGCGCCCAGCTGGCCAATGAAATCATCAAGGGCGTGATTCTGCCGCAGTTCATCATCCTGCCCATCGTGCTGGCACTGGTCTGGTTTGCGCTGGCGCGTGGCCTGTCGCCACTGGCCGAGCTGCAGGAGCGCATCCGTGCGCGTGGCTCCGACGACTTAAGTCCGATCGCGCCGAATCAGGTGCCGGAAGAGATTTCTCCGCTGGTCAATTCGCTCAACGACATGCTGGCCCGTCTGTCTTCCTCGATCGACATGCAGAAGCGCTTCATTGCCGACGCAGCGCACCAGATGCGCACCCCGCTGGCCGGCATGCGCATGCAGTCGGAACTGGCGCTGCGCCAGACCGACAGCGAGGAAATCCGCCGCTCGCTGGAACAGCTGGCCAAAAGTTCCGAAGCGGCGACCCGGCTGGTGAACCAGTTACTGGCGCTGGCACGCGCCGAAAACCAGCCGCAGGCCGGTACTAGTTTGCAGCCACTGGAACTGTCCGAACTGGCGCGTGGCACCGTGCAGGACTGGGTCTCGGCCTCGTTCGCCGCGCGCATCGATCTCGGTTACGAAGCGCCGGCGGAACCGGTAGAAATCGTCGGCAATCCCACCATGCTGCGCGAACTGCTCTCCAATCTGATCGACAACGCGCTGCGCTACACGCCGTCCGGCGGCAGCGTCACGGTGCGGGTGCGCAGCGATGAAACGCGCGGCATTCTGGAAGTGGAAGACACCGGCCCGGGTATCGCGCCGGCCGAACGTAGCCGTGTGTTCGAGCGCTTCTACCGCATCCTCGGCAACAAGGCCGAAGGCAGCGGTCTGGGGCTGGCCATCGTGCGCGAAATCGCCCAGCAGCATGGCGTTGATGTCGAAATCTATGCCAATCCGCGTGCGCTCCAGCCGAAACTGCCGGGCGCCCTGTTCCGCCTCAGCTTCCCGCTGCCGCCCGCGCCACCGATCGAAGAAAGCGAAGCCCCGTACTATGGATAACCAGCAAAAACTGGAAAAGCCGGAGCACTCCGCGCCACCGCTCGCCCTGACGCGCGCCCAGCACTGGCAAGCCACTCGCCGTCTGACACTGCAACTGCTGCTGGTGTGGCTGGTAACGGGCTTCGGCGCCGCCTTCTTCGCCCGCGAACTGACCAACCTCAACCTGTTCGGCTGGCCACTGTCCTTCTACTTGGCGGCGCAAGGATCCTCACTGGTGTATCTGGCCATCCTCGCGTATTACGCATGGCGCATGCGGCGCCTCGATAAAGCCAGCCGTATAGTACCTGCGGCATCTGCAGCATCTGCAGCACCTGCAGCACCGATGGCACGTCCGGAGTCCCGCCCATGAACGCACCACGCTCGTTCCGTCAGCGCCTGCGCAGCTACTACCTGATGTTTACCGCCGGTTTCGCCGGTTTCCTGATCTCGCTGGCGGTGCTGGAACAGGAAGGCATGTCGCGCATCTGGATCGGCTATCTGTTCATGTTCTGCACCATCGTGCTGTATGCCACCATCGGCGTCATCAGCCGCACTTCCAACGTGCTCGAATACTATGTGGCAGGGCGACGCGTACCGGCCGTGTTCAACGGCATGGCGACTGCCGCCGACTGGATTTCTGCCGCCAGTTTTATCAGTCTGGCCGGCGGCCTGTATCTGCGCGGCTTTGACGGACTGGCCTACATCATGGGCTGGACCGGTGGCTACTGTCTGGTGGCCTTGCTGATCGCACCCTATCTGCGCAAATTCAGCCAGTACACCATCCCCGATTTTCTCGCCGAACGCTACGGCGGCGCGGCCAACCCGCAAGGGGGTGGCACCGTGGTGCGTCTGCTGGCCGTCGCCGCCACCATCATCGTCTCGTTCACCTACGTGGTAGCGCAGATCTACGCGGTGGGACTGATCGCCTCGCGCTTCACCGGTGTCGATTTCTCGGTCGGGATTTTCCTCGGACTGGCCAGTATTCTGGTGTGCTCCTTCCTCGGCGGGATGCGCGCCATCACCTGGACGCAGGTGGCGCAATACATCATCATCGTGGTGGCGTTTCTGATTCCGGCCATCTGGCTGTCGGCCAAACATAGCGACAACCCGATCCCGCAACTGGCCTACGGCAAACTGCTCCCCAAACTGAGCGCCCGCGAACATGTGCTGCAGGCCGATCCGCGCGAAGCGGAAGTACGCGCCATCTTCCGCCAGCGTGCCGAGGATTACGCCGCCCGTCTGAGCACCCTGCCGGCATCGTGGGAATCCGGGCGTCAGGAACTGCAGCGCAAACTGGACCGGGTCAAACGCAGCAATGCCTCGCTACTGGAGATCCGCAACGCCGAACGGGCCATGATCGCCTATCCGAAATCGGCCGACGACGCGGAGCGGATCTGGAGCGAAGCACGTACTGCAGCACTGGCGCGCGCCGAACCGATTACTCCGCACGCCACGCCCTACCCCGGTGATGCGGCCAGCTCCGACATCAAGCGCAATAACTTCCTGGCGCTGGTGTTCTGCCTGATGCTGGGTACGGCCGCCCTGCCGCACATTCTGATGCGCTCCTACACCACGCCGAATGTGCACGAAGCGCGCACCTCGGTGTTCTGGACCCTGTTCTTCATTCTGCTGATCTACCTGACCATTCCGGCGCTGGCCGTGCTGGTCAAATACGATATCTACAGCCAGCTGGTGGGCATCGATTACCACCACCTGCCCAACTGGGTGTCCTACTGGGCCAATGTCGACAAGCTCAATCCGCTCTTTAGCATCAGCGATATCAACCACGATGGCATCGTGCAACTGGCCGAAATCACCATCGACGCCGACGTGCTGGTACTGGCCACGCCGGAGATTGCCGGTCTGCCGTATGTGATTTCCGGACTGGTCGCCGCTGGTGGTCTGGCCGCCGCGCTGTCCACCGCCGATGGCCTGCTACTGGCCATTTCCAACGCCCTGTCGCACGACGTGTATTACAAAGTGGTCGACCGCAGCGCCTCGACCCAGAAACGGGTGACCATCTCGAAATTGCTGCTGCTCGGGGTGGCCTTCGTCGCCGCTTACACGGCCTCGCAAAAACCCGGCGATATTCTGTCGCTGGTGGGCGCGGCCTTCTCGCTGGCGGCCTCGACCCTGTTCCCGGCGCTGGTGCTGGGCGTGTTCTGGAAACGCGCCACCACCCAGGGCGCGGTGGCCGGCATGCTGACCGGTTTCGGCGTGTGCATCTACTACATGCTGCATACCAATCCCGTACTCGGTGGCAGTAGCGCGGCCCAGTGGTTCCACATCGCACCGATTTCGGCCGGTATTTTCGGCGTTCCTGCCGGGGTGCTGAGCATGATTGTCGTCAGTCTGCTGACCCCGCCGCCGAGCGCCGCCACCCTGGCACTGATCGATTACATTCGCGCGCCGGAGCAATAATATTTTTTGTCAATATAGCGTTTTTGCTAATGCGATGCTATCGTAGCCGGACTGCCCATTGCGGATTGAACACTGCGCAATGGCCCCACCTGGCACGATCGAGAGTATTCCATGCGTTTTCGCCCCCTGTTACTGCTGGCCAGCTTGCTGCTGTCAGTGCTATGCACCAGCGCCCATAGCACCGAGCGTCCGCCGCTCAGCGCGTTTTTCGGCAACCCTGAATTCAGCGCCGCCCTGCTGTCGCCCAGCGGTCAGCATCTGGCCGTCAAAATCGGCAGCACCGGCAAGCGCGAACGGCTCGCCGTGGTCGATCTGGCCAGCCAGCAAGTCACCGTGGTCGGCAATTTCAGCGATGCCGACGTCGGCGATTTCCAGTGGGTCAATGACCAGCGGCTTGCCTTCACCGCTGCCGACCGCGATCTGGCACAGGGCGAAAAACGTTATGCGCCCGGCCTGTATGCCGTCAACCGCGACGGCACCGGCTTCCGCCAGCTGGCCATGCGCACTGCCACGCCGTTTATCACCGATGGCTCGGCGCTGCGCACTACCCGCGAATTACTGCCGTGGCATACCTATCTGATGGGCCAGCATGGCGCCCAGAATAGCGACAACCTCTACCTGCTGGATAAGCATTTCAGCGGACGCGCGCAGGTCGACTACGTCCGGCTGGTGCGTATTAACACCGTCACCGGACGCCAGAGCGCCGAACGCATCGATAGTCCTGACCACACCATGCACTGGCTGCTCGATTTCCAGGGTGAACCACGACTGGTGCAAACGCTGGACAAGAACCTCAGCGCCATCCACTACCGCGATCCGGCCACCAAGGAATGGCGCAAGCTGGCCGAATTCGATGCCTACCGGGGCGGCAAGGACACCTTCACACCACTGTCGTTCGGCCCGGACGGCACGCTGTACGTGATTGCCCACCACGGCCAGAACACCAGTGCCGTGTACACCTTTGATCTGGACAAGCTGGTGCTGTCGGACAAGCCCGTGGTCCGGCTGGATGGCTATGATTTCAGTGGCCAGTTGCTGATGAACCAGCAGAAGCTGCTCGGGGTGCGCTACCTGAACGATGCCTATAGCACCGAGTGGCTCGACGATGACTTGAAAGCCATGCAGGCCAAGGTGGACAGCATGCTGCCCAACACCATCAACCTGC
>JAIELO010000282.1 GCA_019752915.1 Burkholderiaceae bacterium | reverse complement strand
TGCGGCGCCGCGCAGCCAGAACTGGCACTGGCGATCATCGAACAGAGTCTGGCGCCTAGCCAGCGCGCGGTGCGCATCATCGACCGCGCAGCAGGGATTAGTTGACTTTGACAGTCGACTCGATCGCCGAGACCGGTTTGAGCGCAGCGTTGGCCGGCGTCACGACGGAATCGAGCTGACGCAGATTGACGACGATGGTCGGTGGATAGTCAAAACCGGCACCAGTATTCCGATCAACGATGTAACCGATGCCGCCGCCAAGCAGGATATTGCCCCACACGGCGCCATTGGATTTAGACACTGCCGTAGCGTTACCAACCAGACTATCCTTCTTGCAATCGATCGACAGATCGCCTGTGCTCTTATGAACCGTCACACTTGCCGGGCTGGTCAGGAACCAGCTACCTGCATCGTTGGATAATGTGCAGCCCAGACCAGCGATTTCCTTGTTATCAAATATGGTGGTGATAGCAACAGGTTGCATCTTTTCGCCCGAAACCGAGGCGCAACCCGTCATCACCAGAACACTTGCCACTGCCAGAATCTTCTTCATACATTCCCTTAATAATTATTCGTTTTTGCTTTAACAACAGCGGCGCAACAATACCTGAGCAAACTGGCAAAAATACTAACGAATTATCACTTTGGCAAAATATTGATGAAAAGAATGGGATCGCCGGATGCAAATGGCAGCCCCGGCGTTAGGGACGCGTGGCCAGCGTCACCACCGTACTACTCAGATCAATGCCACGGATGGCGACACTGCCGAAGCTGGCGCCGCTATTGCCCTTCACGTGGACATTGTTAAAGCTTAGCGCGCCGATCGAGGTGGGTAACTGCAGATTGAGAGAACCATCTGCCTGCACTGTCGAGCTGGCATTACGGGCATCGTAAATAATGTTTTTGGCGTTGCTGTCCGCTTCCAGAAAACCCAGCAGCGGATTGACCAGCTTGGCCATGTCGCCAATCACCGCAACGCCGTTCACTGTATGCGGTGCGGCGATCTGCGCCACCAGCTCCGTGCTAAGGCCTTGCGCCGCGCTGCCGCGCAACTCACCTTCGCTGAGCTGCTGCATGCTGGCGGCCGGCGCACTGAGCGTCACGGGCGGCTGCGGCGCGGCCGCAAAACTGGTCAGCGGCGATAGCAGCGCAACTGCAATGGCTGCAGCCGCGCGCCGGTTGTACTGGGCATGCAGCACATCGTCGAGCAGCTCGTGGGTAATCACATCCCACTCCGTAAAGATCTCGCCAAGACGGCGCCCCGTTTCCTGCTGATGGGCGATGGCCCGATCCAGTTGCTGCTGTGAAATCAAACCCCGCTCCACGAGCAGTTGCCCGAAGCGCGATTGATGCTGAAACTGATGTAGCCATGTCATGCCAAGTCTCCCGCCAAAGTTCAGCGTTTACCATAGCATTAAAGCAAGCCCGTGCCACTCGAGGCATTCATCTAGAAACGCAGCCCAAATTGGGGACGCAACGTATTTTTTCTGATAACTTAGCGACTCGACGGACGAAAAAAAAGGCAGCCGAGGCTGCCTTTTTTGCTGTGCTGCTTGCGTTGCTTAGTGCTTGGCGCGCAGTTTGGCGATGGCGGCCAGTTGGCCGATCGCTGCTGCCAGTTCGGCTTGCGCTTTCGCGTAGTCGATACCGGCAGTGTTGTTCGCCAGCGATTCTTCAGCACGTTTCTTGGCCGCTGCCGCTTTGGCTTCGTCCAGATCCTTGCCGCGAATCGCGGTATCGGCCAGCACCGTCACGGCGTTCGGTTGCACTTCCAGCAGCCCGCCGGCGACGAAGACGAACTCTTCTTCAGCCTGGCCTGGTACCTTGATGCGCACTGCGCCCGGACGGATGCGGGTGATCAACGGCGTGTGCTTAGGATAAATCCCCAGCTCGCCCTGTTCGCCCGGCAACGCGACGAATTCGGCTTCGCCCGAGTAGATCAACTCCTCGGCGGAAACCACGTCCACGTGTATAGTGTTTGCCATGTGTGTCCTGTCGGTTGTGATGCAGTCCCGCTTGCGCGGAACTGCTCAGCAAGAACTCAGTAATTAGTTGAGTTTCTTGGCTTTTTCGATAGCTTCATCGATCGTGCCAACCATGTAGAACGCTTGCTCTGGCAGGTGATCGAGTTCGCCCGATGCGATCATCTTGAAGCCTTTGATCGTATCTTTCAGCGAAACGTATTTACCCGGTGCGCCGGTAAATACTTCAGCAACGTGGAACGGCTGCGACAGGAAACGCTGCATCTTACGGGCGCGAGCCACCAGCAGTTTGTCTTCCGGTGCCAGTTCGTCCATACCCAGAATCGCGATAATGTCACGCAGTTCTTTGTAGCGCTGCAGGGTACCTTGTACGGCACGTGCGGTGTCGTAGTGTTCCTGACCAACGACCAGCGGATCCAGCTGACGCGAGGTCGAATCCAGTGGGTCCACTGCAGGGTAGATACCCAGCGAGGCGATGTCACGCGACAGAACCACGGTCGAATCCAGGTGACCGAAGGTGGTCGCTGGCGACGGGTCGGTCAAGTCATCCGCTGGAACGTACACGGCCTGGATCGAGGTAATCGAACCGGTTTTGGTCGAGGTAATACGCTCTTGCAGACGGCCCATTTCTTCGGCCAGAGTCGGCTGGTAACCCACTGCGGAAGGCATACGGCCCAGCAGTGCGGAAACTTCGGTACCGGCCAGCGTGAAGCGGTAGATGTTGTCCACGAAGAACAGAACGTCTTTACCTTCGTCACGGAACGATTCCGCGATGGTCAGACCGGTCAGCGCTACGCGCAGACGGTTACCAGGTGGTTCGTTCATCTGACCGTAGACCATCGCTACTTTCGAGTTGGCCGGGTTTTCCAGGTCAACTACTTTCGCATCAGCCATTTCGTGGTAGAAGTCGTTACCTTCACGGGTACGCTCACCCACACCAGCGAACACGGACAGACCCGAGTGCGCCTTAGCGATGTTGTTAATCAGTTCCATCATGTTCACGGTCTTACCTACACCTGCACCGCCGAACAGACCAACTTTACCACCCTTAGCGAATGGGCAAACCAGGTCAATCACCTTGATACCGGTTTCCAGCAGATCCTGCGATGGCGACAGTTCGTCGTATGCAGGTGGAGTGCGGTGAATCGAAGCGATCTGGTCGTGCGACACAGGGCCGCATTCGTCGATCGGGTTACCCAGCACGTCCATGATGCGACCCAGGGTAGCTTTACCCACTGGCACCATGATTGGCTTGCCGGTGTTCTGGATCATCATGCCGCGACGCAGACCGTCGGACGAACCCAGAGCAATGGTACGGACCACGCCGTCACCCAGCTGTTGTTGTACTTCCAGGGTCAGCTCGGAGCCTTCCATTTTCAAGGCATCAAATACCTTGGGCATCGCATTGCGGGGAAACTCAACGTCCACCACAGCGCCGATACACTGAACGATTTTGCCATCAGCCATGTTCGTTCCTTCTAAATATATAGTTTCGTTTAAACCGCTGCCGCGCCGGCGACGATTTCGGAGAGTTCTTTGGTAATCGCAGCTTGACGAGTCTTGTTGTAAATCAGCTTCAGTTCGCCGATCACACTACCGGCGTTGTCGCTTGCCGATTTCATCGCCACCATCCGCGCCGATTGCTCGGACGCCAGATTTTCCGCTACCGACTGGTACACCAGCGCTTCTACATAGCGCTCCAGCAGTTCATCGATGACGCTGGCCGCGTCAGGCTCGTAGATGTAATCCCAGTTGTGATTACCTGCATCAGCCTGTTTCTTGGCCGCTGGCAGTGGCAACAGTTGCTCCACTACCGGCTCTTGCTTCATCGTGTTAATGAACTTGGTGTAGCACAGGTAAACTGCGTCGATCTCGCCATTCTGGAACTTTTCCAGCATGACTTTGACCGGACCGATCAGTTTGTCCAGATGCGGGGTGTCGCCGATTTGCGTTACTTGCGCAACGACGGGAACGCCTACACGATTCAAAAAACCCAAACCTTTGTTACCGATCGCTACCGCAGCAATCTTGTTGCCAGCCGTTTCCAGCTCGCGGGTCTTATTCGTCACCATGCGCAGGATGTTGGTGTTCATGCCGCCGCACAGACCTTTGTCGGTGGTGACGATCACGAAACCTACAGCCTTGGCCTCGTTCTTCTGCTCTTCAGCGAGGAACGGGTGAGTGTATTCCGGATTTGCGGTAGCCAGATTAGCGGCGATATTGCGAATCTTTTCACTATAGGGACGGGCGGCGCGCATACGATCCTGCGCTTTGCGCATTTTCGATGCGGCGACCATTTCCATCGCCTTGGTGATCTTCTTCGTATTCTCTACGCTTTTGATCTTGCCACGTATCTCTTTGCCTACTGCCATGAGTCCTTACTCCTTCTGCGCTGAAGGCGATCCCGAGGGATCGCCATGCCGCTGTTTCGCCAGCCGCTTAAAATGCGCCGGATTTTTTGAAGTCAGCAATGGCAGCCGACAGCGCAGCTTCGCCGTCTTTGTCCAGTTGCTTGGTTTCTTCAATCTTCGCCAGCAACGCAGCTTGCTTGGTCTTCAGGTAGCCGTGCAGACCTGCTTCGAAGGACAGAACTTGTTTGACAGCGACGTCATCCAGGAAGCCCTTGTTGACTGCGAACAGCGAAGCAGCCATCAGCGAGATCGACAGTGGCGAGTACTGAGCCTGCTTCAGCAGTTCAGTCACGCGGGCACCGCGGTCCAGTTGTTTGCGGGTCGATTCGTCCAGATCGGAAGCGAACTGCGCGAACGCAGCCAGTTCACGGTACTGGGCCAAGTCGGTACGGATACCGCCGGACAGGTTTTTGATGACCTTGGTCTGAGCAGCACCACCCACGCGCGATACCGAGATACCTGCGTTAATTGCAGGACGGATACCCGAGTTGAACAGCGAGGTTTCCAGGAAGATCTGGCCGTCGGTAATCGAAATCACGTTGGTCGGCACGAAGGCGGACACGTCGCCTGCTTGCGTTTCAATGATCGGCAGTGCGGTCAGCGAGCCGGTCTTGCCTTTGACTGCGCCGCCGGTGAAGGCTTCGACGTAGTCGGCGTTGACGCGGGCTGCGCGTTCCAGCAGACGCGAGTGCAGGTAGAACACGTCACCTGGGTATGCTTCGCGACCTGGTGGACGACGCAGCAGCAGGGAGATCTGACGGTAAGCAACAGCTTGTTTCGACAGGTCATCGTAGACGATCAGTGCATCTTCGCCACGGTCGCGGAAGTACTCGCCCATGGTGCAGCCCGAGTAGGCCGAGATGTACTGCATCGCTGCCGATTCGGCGGCCGATGCGGCCACGACGATGGTGTATTCCATCGCGCCGTGCTGTTCCAGGGAACGCACGATGTTTTTGATCGTCGACGCTTTCTGACCGATAGCGACGTAGATACAGGTCATGCCCTGGCCTTTTTGGTTGATGATCGCATCAACGGCAACGGCGGACTTACCGGTTTGACGGTCACCAATGATCAGTTCGCGTTGACCGCGGCCGACTGGAACCATCGCATCGATCGATTTCAGACCGGTCTGCATAGGCTGCGAGACGGACTCACGGGCGATAACGCCTGGAGCGATCTTTTCGATTGGCGAGGTCAGCTTGGCGTCGATGGCGCCTTTGCCGTCGATAGGCTGGCCCAGAGCGTTGACCACACGGCCACGCAGTTCAGGACCGACTGGCACTTCCAGAATGCGGCCGGTGCATTTCACCGTGTCGCCTTCGGAGATGTGCTCGTAAGCACCCAGAATCACGGCGCCCACGGAGTCACGCTCCAGGTTCATCGCCAGACCAAAGGTGTTGCCCGGGAATTCCAGCATTTCGCCTTGCATCACGTCGGACAGACCGTGAATGCGGACGATACCGTCGGCTACGGAAATAACCGTACCTTGGTTACGTACTTCAGCGCCACCATCAAGGCCTTGAATACGGCTCTTGATCAGCTCGCTGATTTCAGATGGGTTGAGTTGCATACTAACTCCTAAAAGTGTTTCTCTCAGCTTACGCGAGATGAAGAATCTGTTCTAAGCGACGCTTACGCGACCAGCGCAACACGCATTTGCTGCAGCTTGGCGCGTACCGAAGTGTCCAGCACTTCATCGCCAACGACCACACGCACACCACCGATCAGAGCTGGATCCACGGTAACTACCGGGTTCAGCTTGCGGCTGAATTTCTTTTCCAGCGTTGCGACCAGTTCGGTAACTTGTGCCGAGCTCAGATCGAAAGCACTGGTGATATCCGCATCAGCAGCACCTTCCAGCGCGTTTTTCAACGCCTGGAACTGGCTACCGATTTCCGGCAGCAGACTGATGCGGCCGTTGTCGACCAGCATGGCCAGGAAGTTTTTGGCTTCCGTGGTCAGCGGCGATTTCACCAGGGCAGTAATAGCGGCGCTCACATCGCTAGCCGAAGCTTTCGGGTTGCGGGCGAATGCTTGTACCTCGGGGTGGGCACCGATCTGGGCCAGTTCGGCGACCAGTTCGGACCACGCCGCGAGGGTGAACGATTCCTTACCTGCTTGGGCTACGCGGAACAGAGCTTCCGCGTAGGGACGGGCGACGGTTGCGTTTTCTGCCATGATTACAGCTCGACAGACAGGCGCGACAACAGATCAGCGTGAGCCGATGCGTTAACTTCGCGCTTGAGGATTTGCTCGGCGCCCTTCACAGCCAGGTCAGCCACCTGAGCGCGCAGCGCTTCACGCGCTTTGGCCAGTTGCTGATCGGCGTCGGCTTTAGCTTGCGCAATGATGCGGTCGGCTTCAGCTTGTGCATTAGCTTTGATTTCTTCGGCGACCAGTTGCGCACGCTTTTCAGCGTCGGCAACACGTTGCGAAGCTTCTTCGCGTGCACCGGCCAGCGCTTCGCTGGCACGCTTCTCAGCGACTACCATCGCAGCCTGGCCTTGGTCGGCCGCAGCCAGACCATCAGCGATACGCTTGGCACGCTCATCCAACGCTGCATTCAGCGATGGAAATACGAACTTCATCGAAACCCAGACCAACACCGCGAAGGTGATCATCTGACCGATGAGAGACATATTGATGTCCATACCTTTGCTCCTAACTAAAAGTTTCTCCTAGAAGGGAGCGAATTAATGTGCTGCCAGAACTGCTGCCAGGAATGGGTTGCTGAAGGTGTACAGCAGAGCAACGCCGACGCCGATCATCGAGATCGCATCCAGCAGACCAGCGATAACGAACAGTTTGGTTTGCAGTTGTGGCATCAGTTCTGGTTGACGAGCCGAAGCTTCCAGGAATTTGCCGCCCAGAATTGCGAAACCGAGTGCGGTGCCGATAGCGGCCAGACCGATGATGATTGCTGCGGCCAGAACGGTCATGCTTTGTACTTGTGCGATCAGAGCTTGCATTGAATTTCTCCTAAGATTTTAAAAAAGACTACAGATACTAAAAAAGTTAAAACTAAGTTGCTTAGTGCTTCTCAACCGCGAGGCTCAGGTACACGACAGTCAACGCCATAAACACAAACGCTTGCAGGGTCACCACCAGGATGTGGAAGATAACCCAAGGACCACCCAGCAGCCACTGCGCCCACCATGGCAGCAGAGCGATCAGAATGAACAGCAGCTCACCGGCGTACATATTGCCGAAGAGTCGCAGCGACAGCGACAGTGGCTTAGCCAGCAACTCGATCATCTGGAAGATGAAGTTGACCGGGGCCAGCACGACGGCCATGAAGCCGTGGGCGTGGAACGGAGCGGTCAGCAACTCTTTACCCCAGCCGCCGATACCTTTGGCTTTGATCGAGAAACCAATAATGCACAGCATGACGCCGAACGACATGCCGAAAGTGTGGTTGACGTCGGCCGTTGGCACAACGCGCAGTTTGTGGACGCCGAAGTAGCCGAGAATCTTCGGCAGCAGGTCGACTGGCAGGAAGTCCATCGCATTCATCAGCCAAACCCAGCAGAAGATGGTGATGGCCAGCGGCGCAATCACGGCACTTTTAGCGTGGAAAGCGGAATTCACCACTTCATTGACCAGTTCCATCACGGCTTCTACGAAGTTCTGCAGCTTGCCCGGTACACCGGCGGTTGCGCGACGCGCTGCCAGGTAGAACACTCCGAGGAAAATCATGCCCAGAACGGCAGAAACCCAGAACGTGTCCAGGTTGAAAGTAGCATCAGCATTCTTGAGATGGCTCAGGTGGTGCTGGATGTATTCGATAGAAGTCGGCGCTTCGTGCGCTCCCTCAACAGCAATTTCTGTGGTCATAATAGTATTAGATTTTGGTGATTAAACTGCGAGCAATGAGAACCAGTATGCCAAGGTTGCCACCGCGAAACCCAAGATCAGCCATAACCATGAGGCCGACTGAAACAGCGCTAGCGCGACGATGAACAGCACTAACGTGATAAATATTTTTACTACCTCGGCCCGTACATGCGACCGGAACACCCGCTTGGCGTCGTCCGCGACGCTTTTTGCGCCGCCCGTGACGATGATCGCGTACATCAGACTCCCGATGACTGCGATTGCTCCGCCATAAGCGGCCGACCATGCGTTGAGCGGTCCTGCCCAATTCCATGCCAATAAGGCAAAACCAGTCACGATCACAAACTGGATGGCAACGACCTTGAACATCGGCCGGGTCACACTCGTCGAATTACTCAATTTGGCGAGCTCCCAAGTAGCCGA
Organism: Burkholderiaceae bacterium; assembly: GCA_019752915.1. GTDB lineage: Bacteria > Pseudomonadota > Gammaproteobacteria > Burkholderiales > Burkholderiaceae_D > Rugamonas. The sequence goes on along the minus strand of JAIELO010000282.1, from coordinate 815 downwards.
TAAAACCCAAAGACGCGTGATTATATGTGTCTTTAATGGAGCGCGTCAAACTTTGCTGCACTGCAGCAGAGCAATTAGTGCACGAAAGCGACGCTTTTAAAACCATTTCGGGGCGCATTGCACCAACTTGGAACCAGATAGCCGCCAGCCCGATTTATTTTCAAAGTATTAATAAAATGGGCTGACGACAGGGTTTAACCGCGCAAGCGCGCCAGCACGCCGTCGAGAATATCCAGATCGGCGAAATCGATAATCATCTGACCACGACCTTTGGCGCCCATTTTGAACACCACCGGGGTTGCCAGCGCATCGGACAATTCTTCTTCCAGACGCACGATATCACCGGACTTTTCTTTCTGGCGCGCTTCGGCGGCGGGCGCTTTCTGCTCTTCCAGTGTTTTGTTGACCAGTTTTTCCGTTTCACGTACCGAGAGTCGCTTGGCGATCACCAGCGAAGCCAGCGTGATCTGGGTGGCGGCATCGACGGCCAGCAGTGCGCGGGCATGGCCCATGTCGATGTCACCTGCCATCAGCATGGTTTGCACGGCCGAGGCCAGATTCATCAAACGCAACAGATTCGATACCGCACTGCGCGAACGACCGACCGCATTGGCGGCCTGTTCGTGGGTGAAGGCGAAATCCGTAATCAGGCGATGGATGCCCTGCGCTTCTTCGAGCGGATTGAGATCTTCGCGCTGCATGTTTTCGATCAGCGCCATCGCGGCGGCGGCCTGATCGTCCACATCCCTTACCAGCACCGGCAATTCTTCCAGTCCGGCTAACTGGGCAGCGCGGAAACGGCGCTCGCCGGCGAT
>JAIELO010000249.1 GCA_019752915.1 Burkholderiaceae bacterium | reverse complement strand
GGTGAGCGATAATAAGGCCTCGATCCTGCAGTGGGACGCCAAGGCGAATACTGAATTCGGTGCGCTGCCAGGCGGCCCGATGGCGCTGGCACTGGGTGTCGAGGTACGCCGCGAGAAGATCAATCTGAATCCTGATCCGCTGGTGGCATCGGGCCAGATCTATGGTCTGGCCAATACCGTGATCGACGGCCAGCGTGACGTGAAGTCGACTTTCGTCGAACTGCGTACCCCGCTGCTGAAGAATCTGGAACTGGACTTCGCCGGTCGTCTCGACAAATATCCTGACATTAAGACCAACTTCGTGCCGAAAGTCGGCGCCAAGTGGACTCTGGCTGACTCGGTCGCCATGCGTGGTACCTATGCACGCGGTTTCCGTGCGCCAGGCCTGACCCAGGTCACCCCGGGTGGTGCGCAGTTCTTCCTGAATAATATCTGGGATCGTCGCCGTTGCGAAGCCGACCAGAGCACGCCGAAAACCGGTGCGACCGAAGTCGATTGCAACAAATCGGCGGCCGGTACCGGTGGTGCGAATCCGGATCTGGTGCCTGAAAAAGCCAAGAGCTACTCGATCGGTCTGGTGATCTCGCCGACTGCCAATCTGGATATGACCATCGATATGTGGCGCATCCGTAAGACTGGCGAAGTGATTCTCGGCTCGTCCTACGACGCCCTGAAGAACGAAGACAGCACCCCGGGCAATGTGATCCGCGATCCTAACCCGGTCAACTGGGTCACCGACGCCAACGGCAAAGTGATCCCGAACTCGGGCCCGTTGCTGATGGTCAAAGAGCCATGGATCAACCAGGGCGCCAGCGAAGTGCGTGGTATCGATCTGGAAGTGCGTCACCGTAAGAATCTGGGCGAGTGGGGCACCTTCAACACCAAGGTTTCCTCGACCTACACCTCGCACTATTCGATCGCTGCCCACGAAGGCGACATCGAGCACAATCTGGTTGGTAGCAGCGCCGGCCTGACCGACTGGGCGATCAGCAGCGGCATGGATATGCCACGCTGGAAGAGCAATCTGACGGCAAGCTGGAGCCGTGGCGACCATGGTGTGACCGCGACCGTAAACTACATCGGCCCGATCTCGCTGCTGCGTCGCTATGATGGTGCAGATACCTTTGCTCAACCGTTCTGCCACTACGGCACACCGAAGCCGACCGATGCCGAGCCGGATCGGGACGCGACTGTTCCGTTGTATGAAGCGTACTTCCCGGACTGCGCCGTCAACAGCTGGACTACCGTGGGTCTGGGTTATACCTACACCGGTATCAAAAACCTGTCGCTCAGCGTGAACATCCAGAACCTGTTCGACCGCAAAGCCCCGTATGACCCGCGTTACGGCGTGAGTACGGCTGCTGCGCCGCTGCAGGGTTACAACGAAGGCCTGCATAACAACCAGGGGCGTTACTTCACCTTCGGCGCCAACTACACCTTCTAAGGACCGACACCGGGCCGCCCGCCGGCCCGGTTGAGCTTCTTCCACAGCGCCTGCGGGCGCTGTTTTCATTGGCTGCGCCGCTTTTCGCGAGGCTGGCAAAAGCCGCATGCTTGCTGCTTTTGCCAGCGTTTTCCACAGCGTGCAGCGTTTCCGTGAAAATCCCGACATACCCCGTATTAAGTTGTTGCGTCAAGGGTCTTTTCGCGATACACTAGCCGGCTTCGGTATGGATACGTCTTTTTATTGGTCCGTACTAATTTTGTAGTTAAACAAAGCCCCGCCCAATCGTAGGTGGGAATGGAGAAAAAATGAGCCTTGGCCTTCTCGGTCGCAAGGTTGGTATGATGCGCATCTTCACCGATGACGGGGATTCGATCCCAGTCACCGTGTTGGACGTATCGAACAACCGTGTTGCGCAAATCAAAACGCCTGAAACGGATGGTTATTCCGCTGTTCAGGTTGCATTCGGTCAACGTCGCGCTTCCCGCGTGACTAAAGCTGTTGCTGGTCACCACGCTAAAGCTGGTGTCGAAGCTGGTACTCTGTTGAAAGAGTTCCGCGTTGACGTCACCAAAGCTGCCGAACTGAAAGCTGGCGACGTTGTTGCTGCTTCCCTGTTCGAAGTCGGTCAAAAGATCGACGTGCAAGGCGTCTCGATCGGTAAAGGTTACGCCGGTACCATCAAGCGTCACAACTTTGCTTCGGGCCGTGCTACCCACGGTAACTCGCGTTCGCACAATGTTCCAGGTTCCATCGGTATGGCGCAGGATCCAGGTCGTGTATTCCCTGGTAAGCGCATGACCGGTCACATGGGTGACGTTACCTGCACCGTGCAGAACCTCGAAATCGCCCGTATCGATGCCGACCGTCAGCTGCTGCTGGTCAAAGGCGCGATCCCAGGCGCGAAAAATGGCCAGGTTGTTGTGTCGCCTGCTGTCAAAGTTAAAGCAAAGAAGGGAGCTTAAACGATGGAACTCAAGCTCTTGAACGCTCAAGGTCAAGCCGCCTCTAACGTCGCTGCTGCCGATGCTGTATTCGGTCGCGACTACAACGAAGCCCTGATCCACCAAATCGTCGTTGCTTACCAAGCCAATGCTCGCAGCGGCAACCGCAAGCAAAAAGACCGTGAAGAAGTTCACCACACGACTAAAAAGCCATGGCGCCAAAAAGGTACCGGCCGCGCACGTGCTGGTATGTCCTCGTCGCCACTGTGGCGCGGCGGTGGTCGCATCTTCCCGAACTCGCCTGACGAGAACTTCACCCACAAAGTGAACAAGAAGATGTACCGCGCTGGTATCTGCTCGATCCTGTCGCAACTGGCCCGCGAAGAGCGCCTGGTTGTGGTCGAAGATTTCGCAATCGAAGCACCAAAAACCAAGCTGCTGTCGCAAAAGCTGACCGGCATGGGCTTTGATTCGGTTCTGATCATCACCGATACCGCCAACGAAAACCTGGAACTGGCTTCGCGCAATCTGCCGAACGTTCTGGTCGTTGAACCACGTCACGCAGATCCAATGTCCCTGGTGTTCTACAAGAAGATCCTGGTCACCAAAGCTGCACTGGCTAAGATTGAGGAGATGCTGGCATGAGCGCATTGAAATTTAGCGAAGAGCGCCTGATGAAGGTGCTGCTGGCTCCGGTCATTTCCGAGAAGGCCACCATGGTCGCGGAAAAGAACGAACAGATCGTGTTCCGTGTTACCACCGACGCGACCAAGCCAGAAATCAAAGCCGCTGTTGAACTGCTGTTCAAAGTGGAAGTGGAATCGGTGCAAACCGTAAACCGCGAAGGTAAGCAGAAGCGTTCCGGTGCTCACACCGGCCGCCGTAACCATACCAAGCGCGCTTTCGTGTGCCTGAAACCTGGCCAGGAAATCAATTTCTCCGAGGAGGCTAAATAATGGCACTCGTTAAGATGAAGCCAACCTCCCCAGGCCGTCGCGGCATGGTGAAAGTTGTGAACCCGGACCTGTACAAAGGTCGTCCGTTCGCAGCCCTGGTTGAGAAAAAATCGAAAACTGCTGGTCGTAACAACAACGGCCACATCACCACCCGCCACATCGGCGGTGGTCACAAGCAGCACTATCGCCTGATCGACTTCAAGCGTCAGAAGGATGGCATTCCAGCGAAAGTGGAACGTATCGAATACGATCCAAACCGCACCGCGAATATCGCCCTGCTGTGCTACGCCGACGGCGAACGTCAATACATCATCGCCACCAAAGGCATGAGTGTTGGCGATACCGTGATGAATGGTTCGGAAGCGCCTATCAAGTCGGGCAACTGCCTGCCGATTCGCAACATTCCAGTCGGTACCGTGATGCACTGCGTTGAAATGCTGCCAGGTAAGGGTGCCCAGATGGCCCGTACCGCCGGCGCTGGCGTTGTGCTGATGGCCCGTGATGGTACCTACGCTCAAGTGCGTCTGCGCTCGGGTGAAGTACGTCGCGTGCACATCGAGTGCCGTGCAACCGTGGGTGAAGTCGGCAATGCCGAACACAGCCTGCGTAAAATCGGTAAAGCTGGTGCGATGCGCTGGCGCGGTGTTCGTCCTACCGTTCGCGGTGTGGTCATGAATCCGGTCGATCACCCGCACGGTGGTGGTGAAGGTAAAACAGCCGCTGGTCGTCATCCAGTGTCGCCTTGGGGCCAACAGACGAAGGGTAAGAAGACTCGCAGCAACAAGCGTACTTCTTCCATGATCGTCTCGCGCCGCGGCAAGAAATAAGGGGTAGCACATGACTCGTTCATTGAAAAAAGGGCCGTTCTGTGACGCCCACCTGGTGAAAAAAGTCGAAGCCGCGCAAGCGATCAAAGACAAAAAGCCAATCAAAACCTGGTCCCGTCGCTCGACCATCATGCCTGACTTCATCGGCCTGACGATCGCTGTGCACAACGGCAAACTGCACGTGCCTGTGTATGTGTCGGAGAACATGGTAGGTCACAAGCTCGGTGAATTCGCGCTGACCCGCACGTTCAAAGGCCATGCCGCTGACAAGAAGGCGAAGAAATAATGGAAACCAAAGCTATCCTCAAAGGTGTGCGCCTGTCGGACCAAAAAGGTCGTCTGGTTGCTGACCTGATCCGTGGCAAGAAGGTTGACGCAGCACTCAACATTCTGCAATTCAGCCCGAAAAAAGGCGCGACCATCATCAAGAAAGTACTCGAGTCGGCAATCGCCAACGCTGAGCACAATGATGGCGCTGACATCGACGAACTGTTCGTGAAAACGATCTACGTCGAAAAGGGCCCGATCCTGAAGCGCTTCACCGCACGCGCTAAAGGCCGGGGTGATCGTATCTCGAAACAATCCTGTCACATTTACGTGACTGTCGGCAACTAAGGAGTCACGATGGGACAGAAGATACATCCAACCGGTTTCCGTCTGGCCGTCACCCGTAACTGGGCGTCGCGCTGGTACGCAGGCAATGGCAACTTTGCTGCCATGCTGAATGAAGACCTGAAAGCTCGCGCTTACCTGAAAACCAAACTGAAGAACGCTTCGGTCGGTCGCATCGTTATCGAGCGTCCAGCCAAGAACGCGCGCTTCACGATCTACAGCTCGCGTCCGGGCGTAGTGATTGGTAAAAAAGGCGAAGACATCGAAGTACTGAAAGCAGCCCTGACCAAAATCATGGGTGTTCCAGTGCACGTGAACATTGAAGAAATCCGCAAGCCGGAAATCGATTCGCAGCTGATCGCTGACTCGATCGCCCAGCAGCTGGAAAAACGCATCATGTTCCGCCGCGCCATGAAACGCGCTATGCAAAACGCCATGCGTCTGGGTGCCCTGGGCATCAAGATCATGTCGTCGGGCCGTCTGAATGGTATCGAAATCGCTCGTAAAGAGTGGTATCGCGAAGGCCGTGTGCCACTGCACACCCTGCGCGCCGATATCGACTACGGTACCAGCGAAGCTTCGACCACCTACGGCATCATCGGTGTCAAGGTATGGGTTTACAAAGGCGACCGCGCTCCGAACGGCGACGCACCAGTAATCGATACCCCACCAGACGAGAAAAAGCCACGTGGCCCACGTCGTGACGACGGTAAGCCAGCGAGCCGTCGCCCAGCTGGCGCCGCTCGTGTGCGTAGCGCTGCCGCTAAGCCGGCCGAGAAAGCAGGAGAATAATCATGCTGCAACCAGCACGCAGAAAGTATCGTAAAGAGCAGAAAGGCCGTAACACCGGCATTTCGCACACCGCCGGCACTTCGGTGTCGTTCGGCGAATTCGGTCTGAAAGCCGTGGCCCGTGGTCGTATCACGGCCCGTCAAATCGAGGCAGCACGTCGCGCCATGACCCGTCACATCAAACGTGGCGGTCGTATCTGGATTCGCGTGTTCCCGGACAAACCGATTTCGAACAAACCTGCCGAAGTCCGTATGGGTAACGGTAAAGGTAATCCGGAATACTACGTCGCTGAAATCCGTCCAGGCAAAGTCCTGTACGAAATGGATGGCGTCGCAGAAGAACTGGCGCGCGAAGCATTCCGCCTGGCCGCTGCCAAACTGCCACTGGCGACCACGTTTGTGATCCGCCAAGTTGGCCAATAACAGGAGTGAAATATGAAAGCATCTGAACTCCGCGGCAAAGACCAGGACGCTCTGCAAAAAGAGCTGAATGACCTGTTGAAGGCCCAGTTCGGCCTGCGTATGCAAACCGCTACGCAGCAGCTGAGCAACACTTCGCAGCTCAAGAAGGTACGTCGCGATATCGCACGTGTAAAAACGGTAATGAACACGAAGGAAGCCAAATGACTGATCAAGTAAAGCTCAAGCGTACTCTGATCGGTAAGGTGGTGTCTGACAAAATGGACAAAACCGTTACCGTTCTGATCGAGCGCCACGTGAAACATCCTTTGTACGGCAAGATCATCGTGCGTTCGAACAAGTATCACGCGCACGACGAGACCAACCAGGTGAAAGCCGGTGACACGGTGGAAATCGTGGAAGGTCGTCCGATCTCCAAAACGAAGGCATGGACCGTAACGCGTGTGGTGCAAGCCGCACAAATCGTTTAATTGACGATCGCGCCGCCGGCTTTCGGGCCGGAGGCGCTATTTCAATTAGTTCTTGCAAGCCCGCAAATAGTATGTAATACTTGCGGGCTTCGTTCATGTAACGCCGCAAAGTGTCTGGCCACAGACGCAGAACCGCGCGGTCAGTAGCTGTACGAAGGTCAAGCACCCAAACAGTGGGCTCTTCATGAGCACTCTGGCGGGACCAAGACTGACCGCAGGTCCGCATTGTGTGGATTCTTCGGCTTAAGTTGGGAAAGAGAATACTATGATTCAAACTGAAAGCCGGCTCGAAGTGGCCGACAACACCGGTGCAAAAGAAGTTATGTGCATCAAGGTGTTGGGCGGCTCCAAGCGCCGTTATGCTGGCATTGGCGATGTGATCAAAGTAACCGTTAAGGTTGCTGCGCCACGTGGTCGTGTCAAAAAAGGTGAAATTTATAACGCCGTGGTTGTGCGCACTGCAAAAGGTGTTCGCCGCCAAGACGGTTCCCTGGTGAAGTTCGACGGCAATGCCGCCGTTCTGTTGAACGCCAAGCTGGAACCGATCGGTACCCGTATTTTTGGACCAGTGACGCGCGAACTGCGCACTGAAAAGTTCATGAAGATCGTGTCCCTGGCACCGGAAGTCCTGTAAGGAGTCGTAATGGATAAGATTCGTAAAAACGACGAAGTCATCGTTCTGGCCGGGAAAGACAAGGGCAAGCGTGGCGTCGTTCAGCAGCGTATCGATGCTGAGCATGTCGTGGTTGAAGGTGTTAACGTCGCTAAAAAAGCGACCAAGCCTAACCCAATGACTGGCGTACAAGGTGGTATCGTCGATAAGACTATGCCGATTCACGTGTCCAACGTTGCATTGTTCAATGCAGCGACTGGCAAGGCAGACCGTGTCGGTTTCAAAGAAGTGGATGGCAAAAAAGTCCGCGTCTTCAAATCGTCCGGCGAAGTAGTGAAGGCTTAAGAAATCATGGCACGTCTCCAAGAGTTCTATAAAGAAAAAGTCGTCGCTGACCTGACCGCGAAATTCGGTTACAAGTCGGTGATGGAAGTTCCACGTCTGACCAAGATCACCCTGAACATGGGTGTCGGTGAGGCCATCGCGGACAAGAAAGTCCTCGAACACGCTGTGGGCGACCTGACCAAGATCGCTGGCCAGAAGCCAGTGACCACCAAGTCGCGCAAAGCTATCGCGGGTTTCAAAATCCGTGAAGGCTACCCGATCGGTACCATGGTCACCCTGCGCGGCGCTCGTATGTACGAGTTCCTGGATCGCTTCATTACCGTGGCTCTGCCACGCGTACGCGATTTCCGTGGTGTGAATGGCCGTGCGTTCGATGGTCGTGGTAACTACAACATCGGCGTGAAAGAGCAGATCATCTTCCCGGAAATCGAGTACGACAAGATCGATGCGCTGCGTGGTATGAATATTTCGATCACCACCACCGCCAAGACCGACGACGAAGCGAAAGCTCTGCTCGCCGCCTTTAAATTCCCGTTCAGGAACTAAGAAGATCATGGCAAAACTCGCACTGATTAACCGTGAGCAGAAACGCGTCGACCTGGCAAACAAGTTTGCTGCCAAGCGCGCTTCGCTGAAGGCCATCATTGATGACCAGTCGAAGTCGGAAGAAGAACGTTACGAAGCGCGCCTGAAACTGCAAGCGCTGCCACGTAACTCGGCTCCGACCCGCCAGCGTAACCGCTGCGCCGTCACCGGTCGTCCACGCGGCACCTTCCGTAAATTCGGTCTGGGCCGTATCAAGCTCCGTGAATTCGCCATGCGTGGTGAAATTCCGGGTATGACTAAAGCAAGCTGGTAATAGGAGAATATGCAATGAGTATGAGCGATCCTATCGCCGATATGCTGACCCGCATTCGTAACGCCCAAGGCGTGCAAAAGACGACCGTGGCCATGCCATCGTCGAAAGTTAAAATTGCGATTGCCAACGTCCTCAAGGACGAGGGTTACATTGAAGATTTCGCCGTAGCCGAAGCTGGTGGCAAAGCGGAACTGAAAATCGGTTTGAAGTATTATGTTGGCCGTCCCGTCATCGAGCGCCTTGAGCGCGTGTCCCGTCCGGGCCTGCGCGTCTACAAGGGCAAAGACGAGATCCCTACTGTGATGAATGGCTTGGGTGTGGCGATCGTGTCGACTCCGCAAGGCGTCATGACTGACCGCAAAGCACGCGCTACCGGTGTCGGCGGCGAAGTTATTTGCTACGTCGCATAAGGAGTTACACATGTCTCGAGTAGCTAAAATGCCAATCGCTGTGCCAGCTGGCGCTGAAGTCGCCATCTCCGCACAAGCGATTACCGTAAAAGGCCCGCTGGGCGTGCTGACCCAGGCCCTGACCGGCCAGGTAACGGTAGAAAACAATGCAGGAATCCTGAGTTTCGCTCCCGCCAATGACAGCCGTGAAGCCAATGCCATGTCCGGCACGCTGCGCGCTCTGGTCAACAACATGGTGACCGGCGTAACCAAGGGTTTCGAGAAGAAGCTGAATCTGGTCGGCGTGGGCTACAAAGCTCAAGCACAAGGCGACAAGCTGAACCTGTCGCTGGGCTTCTCCCACCCAGTTGTCCACTCCATGCCAGAAGGCGTGACGTGCGCAACCGCCACTCCAACGGAAATCGTCATCAAAGGCGTTGACCGTCAAAAAGTGGGCCAAGTGGCTGCTGAAGTTCGCGCTTACCGCGCTCCTGAGCCTTATAAAGGCAAGGGCGTCCGTTATTCGGACGAAGTGGTTAAGATCAAAGAAACCAAGAAGAAGTAAACTAGGGGCTGACGATGGACAAGAAAGAATCACGTCTGCGCCGCGGACGCCAAACCCGGATCAAGATCGCGCAATTGAAAGTGAACCGCCTGTCGGTACACCGCACCAATCTGCACATTTACGCGAACCTGATCTCGCCAGATGCCAAAGTACTGGTATCGGCCTCCACGGCAGAAGTCGAAGTGCGCAACGAACTGGCTGGCAAATCGGGCAAGGGCGGCAACGCTGCTGCTGCCGCGATCGTCGGCAAGCGCGTCGCAGAGAAAG
>JAIELO010000291.1 GCA_019752915.1 Burkholderiaceae bacterium | reverse complement strand
CTGGGCAACGGCGATCCGGCCAGCGTGGTGTATAGTTTCACGCTGCTGGAAAAAGGCCCGCAATACAATCTGCTGCGCCTGCAGACGGATAACTTCGATCAGCCGCTCGACATCAACGAGGGCGCCAAGCTCGATCTGGGTTCTACCGCCAAGCTGCGCACACTGGTTAGCTATCTGGACATCGTCGATCAGCTGCACCGTAAATATGCCGGCATGGATGGCGCGGCGCTGGCCAAGGTGGTGATTGATCCGCAAGACCGTTTATCGCAATGGGCACGCGACTACTTCAAGGCGCTGCCGCAGGATCCGGCTGCGCGCGCGCTGACGACGATGCTCAACGCTGCCATGGAACGCCAGTATTCGGGCAACCCGGGCGAGGGCTTCTTTACCGGTGGCGGCTTGCATCACTTTGGTAACTTCTCCAAGGAAGACAACAGCAAGATTCTGACCGTGACGGAAGGTCTGCGCCATTCCACCAATCTGGTGTTCGTGCGCCTGATGCGCGATGTGGCCAAGTACTACATGTTCCAGACGCCGGGTTCTTCGGCCTCCCTGCTGGCCGACGCCGACGATCCGCGCCGCGCCGATTATCTGGCGCGCTTCGCCGACAAGGAAGGCAAGGAATTCCTCGGCCGCTTCTACCTGAAATACAAGGGTAAACCGGCCGCGGAACTGGACCGGATACTGCTGGCCAATATCCGCAGCACACCGGTGCGCCTGGCGGTGATCCACCGCACCGTGTATCCGCAGGCGACCCAGCAGCAGTTCGCCAGCTTCCTGCATGACAATCTGCCGTCGCAGAACGAAGTGCCGGACGACCGGATCGGTAAGCTGTACGAGCAGTATGCGATCGATCAGTGGTCGCTGGCCGATCGCGGTTATCTGGCCAGTGTGCACCCGCTGGAACTGTGGATGGCGGCCTATCTGCGCGCGCATCCGGGGGCGACGCTGGCGCAGCTGACGGTGGCGAGCGAAAAGCAGCGTCAGGAAGTCTACCAGTGGCTGTTCAAGACCCATCACAAGCATGCGCAGGACAAGCGTATTGCCGGCTTGCTGGAAATGGAAGGCTTCATGGAAATCCACAAGCAGTGGAAGAAAATGGGCTATCCCTTCGACTCGCTGGTGCCATCCTATGCCACCACGCTGGGCGCGTCGGCCGACCGGCCGGCCGCGCTGGCCGAAATGATGGGAATTATCGTCAACGGTGGCGTGCGCAAAGCGACCCAGCGGATTAGCTCGCTGCACTTCGCCCAGGGCACGCCTTACGAAACCGTGGTGAGCAAGGGCAAACCGACCGAAGACGAGCGGGTGCTGGCACCCGAGGTGGCGGCAGTCGTGGCGCAGGCGATACGCGGGGTGGTGTCCGATGGTACTGCCAAGCGCGCCCGCAAGGCGTTTATGCTGGCCGACGGTACGGAAATGGCGGTGGGTGGCAAAACCGGTACCGGCGACCAGCGTTTCGATGTGTATGGTGGCGGTGGACGCTTGATCGAATCGCGTTATGTGAACCGTTCGGCGACGTTTGTGTTCAATATCGGCGAGCGCTTCTTCGGCAGTATGACGGCCTATGTGCACGGACCGGATTCGAAGAATTACGACTTCACCAGCGCCTTGCCGGTGCAGTTGCTGGTGGTGCTGGCACCGACGCTGATGCCGCTGATCGATCCGGCAGCGCCGCTCAAGCCGGGCATGCCACCGCTAAAGGCTTGCGGCGGCTAAGCCACGCTGGCCCGCCAGTAGCGGGCCAGCGCCTGACAATGGGCGCTTGCATAGTTGGGTAATTGTTGGCAATGTAGCGGCCTATGAAACCGATGCGCCACCACATGTCCAAAATTCTCAAATTCACGCAATTCTCGCTGCGGGATCTGCTGGTCGCCGTGGCGCCCACGCTGGCGCTGATTGCGGCCATCGGCGCGCTGGCTTACTGGCTGGTCGATCCGATGCCGCCCCGCACGGTGCGACTGGCCACCGGGCAGGACAACAGCGCGTATGCGGAATTTGGCAAGAAATACGCAGCCGCACTGGCCAAACACGGGGTGCAGGTCACACTGGTGCCGTCCGCCGGTTCCGGTGAAAATCTGCGCCTGCTCAAGGAGGACAAAGTTGATATTGCGTTTGTCCAGAGCGGCAGCACCAACGAGGCCGTCGCCGAACAGGAGGGCCTGACGTCGCTGGGCAGCCTGTTTGTCGAACCGTTGTGGCTGTTCCTGCGCGAGACCCGTGGCCAGCCGCCGATTACCCATCTGAGTCAGCTGAAGGGCAAGAAGATCAATTTCGGTCCGAAAGGAGCCGGTGCGCCGCGGCTGTTCCGTCAGGTGCTGGAATTGAACGGACTGGAAAAAGGCGACGTCGAGCGCTTCTCGCTGGCCAATACGCCGGCCACGGTGGAGTTACTGGCCGGGCGTATCGACGGGCTGGTATTCACTTCGGCACCGGAAGCGCCGCTGATTCAGATGTTGTTGCAAACGCCGGGTATCCGTTTATTCAACTTTGCCCAGGCCGAAGCCTATGGCCGCAAAATGCCCTTCCTGTCGCATGTCATGCTGCCGCGCGGGATCGTCGATCTGGGTCGCAATGTACCGGCGCGAAATTTTGATCTGATCGCGCCCACCGCAACGCTGGTCGCGCGCGAGAATCTGCATCCGGCACTGGTGGACCTGTTCGTGCAGTCTGCCGTCACCATCCACAGTGGCGCGGGCTGGTTTGCGCAGCAGGGCCAGTTCCCATCGGCAAAATATACGGAAATTCCCGTGCACGCCGAGGCGGCCAAATTCTACAAGAGCGGGCCGCCACTGTTGCAACGCTATATGACCTTCTGGCTGGCCAATTTCTTTGACCGCATGTGGGTAGTGGTGGTGGCGCTGGGCGCACTGATCCTGCCGCTGTCGAAAGTGGTGCCGCCCCTGTATGTATGGCGCATCCGCTCGCGCGTGTATCGCTGGTATGGCCAGTTACGTTCGGTCGAGCAGGCGGTCGAGCTAGCCAACGATGAGGATCGTTTGCAGGTATATCAGGCCCAGCTGACACGGCTCAATGAAATTGAGGAGCTGGTGAATCAGGTGTCGATTCCACTCTCGTTTGCCGATGGCTTATACGGGCTGCGCAGTCACATCCAGTTTGTCCGCAAGCGCATCCAGTTTCTGATGGATGACGCCACGCTGACGGACGCCAGCGTGGAATAGGCCTTAGCAGGGCGGGCGGCGTGTCAGGCGCCGATCCACGGCAGGCCGTCTTTGCACCAGCCATTGATGTTGCGGCGGTGGCCGACTTCATCCTTGTCGCCTTCGAAGCCTTCCAGAATGTCGTAGCAGTGCTGATAGCCGTGCTCGGTGGCCGCCTTGGCGGCCGAGCGCGAACGCACACCGGAGCGGCACAGGAACAGCAGCGTCTGATCTTTGCGCGCCACCGTGTTGAGCTGCTCGATGAAATCGATATTCGCCAGTCCCCCCGGGTACAACATCCATTGCACATTGCTGTACTGGGCTTCCGGTATGGCCACCTTGCCGACCCAGTCGCGCTCGGCGTGGGTACGCACATCGACCAGCTTGATGGACGGTTCGGCACTGAGTAGTTCAAATGCTTCCTGGGGCGTGACGGCGCCCGCATAAGGCCAGTCTTTGCTGCGGCTACGGGCCAGCGCGAGGATCTCTTCTATTTTGCTCATGAGATGTTCCAGTGGTGGGTTTGAGGATATTATAGGCTGCCTGCACCTGCAGCACGCAAGCCTGCACCAAGCCTGTGCAATTTCGGTGATTTTTCCGGAAATGCACAATCTCGGTGCGAAAAATCGAATTTGCACTTAATTGGTGCGGTGTTGATGTGCCACAAAACGGGGCATGGCTTCGTGTCGGTGAATTTTAGATTCATTTGCCGGCACGATCCACGAGGCTGCCGACAACAATGCTTTTGTTGTAAGCTGGCACGAATACTGCTTACCAATGGCGCACGAGCCCCACATTCCTTTAGGAGATACGCATGGCAATGACAGCCGCAGAAGTTCTGAAAATGGTCCAGGAAAACGAAGTAAAGTTCGTTGATTTCCGTTTCGCTGATACCCGTGGTAAAGAACAGCACGTGACCGTGCCTGTCTCGCATTTCGATATCGACAAATTCGAATCGGGCCACGCGTTCGACGGTTCGTCGATCGCCGGCTGGAAAGGTATTGAAGCATCGGACATGATTCTGATGCCTGACCCAAGCACCGCGAACATCGACCCGTTCATGGAAGAAACCACGCTGTTCATGCAGTGCGACGTGATCGAGCCTGCCGACGGCAAGGGCTACGACCGTGACCCGCGCTCCATCGCCAAACGCGCTGAAGCCTACCTGAAATCGTCGGGCATGGGCGACACCGCCTACTTCGGCCCAGAGCCAGAATTCTTCATCTTCGACAGCGTACGCTGGAAGATCGACATGTCCGGTTGCTTCGTCAAGATCGATTCCGACGAAGCTTCGTGGAGCACCGACAAAGCCATCGAAGGCGGCAACAGCGGCCACCGTCCAACCGTCAAGGGCGGCTACTTCCCAGTGCCACCAGTGGACAGCTTCCAGGACATGCGTTCGGAAATGTGCCTGATCCTCGAATCGCTGGGCATTCCGGTCGAAGTACACCACCACGAAGTTGCTGGCGCTGGCCAGAACGAAATCGGCACCAAGTTCTCGACCCTGGTCGAGCGTGCTGACTGGACCCAGAACCTGAAATACGTGGTCTGGAACGTGGCGCACAGCTACGGCAAAACTGCGACCTTCATGCCGAAACCTATCGTTGGCGACAACGGTTCGGGCATGCACGTGCACCAGTCGATCTGGAAAGACGGCGTCAACCTGTTCGCTGGCGACGGCTATGCCGGTCTGTCGGACACCGCGCTGTACTACATCGGCGGTATCATCAAGCACGCTAAAGCACTGAACGCGATCACCAACCCGGGCACCAACTCGTACAAGCGTCTGGTACCAGGCTTCGAAGCACCAGTGAAACTGGCGTACTCGGCGAAAAACCGTTCGGCTTCGATCCGTATTCCACACGTGGCCAATCCAAAAGGCCGTCGTATCGAAACCCGCTTCCCGGATCCACTGGCGAACGTCTACCTGTGCTTCGCCGCACTGCTGATGGCAGGTCTGGACGGTATCGCCAACAAGATCCATCCGGGCGAAGCCGCATCGAAAGATCTGTACCACCTGCCACCAGAAGAAGACGCACTGATCCCGACCGTGTGCTCGTCGCTGGAAGAAGCACTGGAAAACCTGGACAAAGACCGCGAGTTCCTGACCCGTGGCGGCGTGTTCAGCGATTCCATGATCGATGCCTACATCGAACTGAAAATGCAGGACGTACAGCGCATGCGCATGACCACGCACCCTGCTGAATTCGATATGTACTACTCGCTGTAAGAACCACGCACCGGCCCGTCCGGTGCCGTTCAAGCAGACTAGAAACGCGGGGCGAGCAGCGCTTTCCCCGCGTTTTTCTTTGGATGTTGTATAGTCGGGCTCCATGGTTCGACACGGATGACAGATGATGATGCCTGAGTCCTGCCGGGGTGGTGTGCTGCGGGCGTTGGCGGTCCTTGCGACCTTGCTGACCTGCGCTGCCGCTCATGGGCAGATTTATAAATGTAGTGTGCCTTCGGGCAGCGTCGAATACACCGATGTGAATCGGGGCAAGCACTGCAAGCTGATGGATTTGCCCGGCACCGTGATTGCGGCACCGCCGCGCCATGTGGCGCCTGCGGCGGCGGGAGCGCGCAGTGCGCTTGCGCCGGTGACTACGCCGGGCGAATTTCCCCGCGTCGATGGCGCCCAGCAGCGCGCCCGCGATGCCGACCGGCGTGCCATTCTCGAAGAAGAATTACGTAATGAGCAGCTCAAGCTGGCCGAGCAGCGTAAAGCGTTCAACAACGGCGAGCCGGAACGGCAAGGCGATGAACGCAATTACGCGAAATACCTGGAACGGGTGGCTGGCATGCGTGACAGCATCGGCCGCACGGAAAAAAATATCGACGCTTTAAAACGTGAGATCGCGAATATCCGATGAGCAGTTTAGCGAGTAATCAGGGCAGCGCGCAGAATAATGCGCAGAGCAGCGCGCAGAGCAGTGCGCTGACGAGTGACATGGCAGCTGGCGGACAGCAAGCTGGACCTTACAAAGCCGGCAGCGGCGCGAGCCGTCCGGCCGCGCTGGCAGGGCTGGAATTGCTGGCCTCGGCCGTGCTGCTGCTCGATGGCGATGGCAAGATTGCCTACGCCAATGCCGCCGCCGAGAACTTACTGGAAAGTTCTCTGAAAGCGCTGTCGCGCCAGACCCTGAGTGCGCAGTTTCTCAATCCCGCAGAACTCGACAATATCTGCACGCAGGCGCGCGAGCACCGCTTTGCCGATCTGCGTCAGGATCTGATGCTGGAACGGGTAGGGCGCGATGCCCTGCATGTGCACAGCATCGTCACCGCGCTCGATGAGCCGGCCGGCCATCTGCTGATCGAATTGCGCGAGCATCTGCAGCACCTCAAGCTGGACCGGGAGGAACGCATCCTCGACCAGAGTCAGGTCAACAAGGAACTGATCCGCAATCTGGCACACGAGATCAAGAATCCGCTCGGTGGCATCCGTGGTGCCGCCCAGTTGCTGGAAATGGAGTTGCCGGCCCTGAATGCCGGCGAGCTGCGCGAATACACGCAGGTGATCATCAAGGAAGCGGACCGTTTGCAAACGCTGGTGGATCGCTTGCTGGCGCCGCACCGCCGCCCGCACATCGTCGGCGACGTGAATATCCACGAAGTGCTGGAGCGGGTACGCAGCCTGATGCTGGCCGAGTTCCCCGCCGGCCTGACCATCCGGCGCGATTACGATGCCTCGATTCCCGAATTCCGCGGCGATAAAGAGCAGCTGATCCAGACCGTGCTGAACATCGCCCATAACGCTGCGCAGGCGCTGGCGGCGCGCATCGAGGCCGGTGACGCGGAGATCATTTTCAAGACCCGCGTCGGGCGTCAGGTGACGCTGGCCAAGGTCCGCTACGGGCTGGCATTAGACTTGCATATCATTGACAATGGACCGGGCATCGCACCCCAGATCCGTGACCGGATTTTCTACCCGCTGGTGTCGGGCAGGGAAGGCGGCAGCGGCCTGGGATTGACTCTGGCACAGACCTTTGTGCAGCAGCACATGGGCGTGATCGAGTGCGACAGCCGGCCTGGATATACGGACTTCCGCATACTGCTGCCATTGCCATAAGCGCTGGCGGGCGGGTGTGAAGTCCGAGTCCCTTGATAGACGATCCATTGCGGGAATACACAATACACATGAAGCCAATCTGGATAGTAGACGACGACGAATCGATCCGCTGGGTACTGGAAAAAGCACTCGCACGTGAAAATCTGGCGACCAAGAGTTTTGCCAATGCACGCGATGCGATAGCTGCGCTGGAGTTTGAAACGCCACAGGTGCTGGTGTCCGACATCCGCATGCCGGGCGACTCCGGGCTGGATTTGCTGCAGCGGGTCAAAGCCCGTTTCCCCGGTCTGCCGGTGATTATCATTACCGCTTTTTCCGATCTGGATTCGGCCGTGGCGGCCTTCCAGGGCGGCGCTTTCGAGTATCTGGCCAAGCCCTTCGATATCGACAAGGCCGTCGAACTGATCCGCCGCGCGCTCGACGAGAGCCTGCGCGAAACCAGTGTCGAATCGGGGCCGGCAGAAACGCCGGAAATTCTCGGTCAGGCACCGGCCATGCAGGAAGTTTTCCGCGCCATCGGCCGCCTGTCGCAGTCGAATGTGACGGTACTCATTACCGGCGAATCGGGTTCCGGCAAAGAGCTGGTGGCGCGTGCGCTGCACAAGCATAGTCCGCGCGCAGCGCAGCCGTTTATTGCCCTGAATACGGCAGCAATTCCCAAAGATCTGCTCGAGTCCGAACTGTTCGGCCATGAACGCGGTGCCTTTACGGGCGCCCAGACCTCGCGGCGCGGCCGCTTCGAGCAGGCCGAAGGCGGTACTTTATTCCTCGATGAAATCGGCGACATGCCTTTCGATTTGCAGACCCGCTTGTTGCGGGTGCTGTCGGACGGTCATTTCTACCGCGTCGGCGGCCATCAGCCGTTGAAGGCGAATGTGCGGGTGATCACCGCGACGCACCAGAATCTCGAACAGCGCGTGCGCGATGGCCTGTTCCGGGAAGACTTGTACCACCGTTTGAACGTGATCCGGCTGCGTCTGCCCAGTTTGAGGGAGCGCCGTGAGGATATCCCCATTCTGGTGCGCCACTTCCTGGTGCAGAGCGCCAAGCAGCTCGGCGTGGAAGCCAAGCGCATGAGCGACGCCACCGTGCAGTTCCTGTGCAGTCTGGACTTGCCGGGCAATGTGCGCCAGCTGGAAAACCTGTGTAACTGGATTACCGTGATGGCGCCGGGGCAGACCGTGGAGATCAAGGATCTGCCGCTGGAACTGACCCAGGAGCAGCATGGTAGTGGAGCAGCGGCAGTGCTGAGTGGCGCTGCCAGCGAGCCTTACAGCCTGCCGCCGTCGCATGGTACGGTGCAGCCGGCCGTGAGTGGCGAAGCAGTGGGCGGGGCCGGGACCGGGCCCGATGCGTGGCTGGCCTTACTCGAAGCGCAGGCTGCCAGCATGCTCAGTGCCGGTCAGCAGGAAGTGATGGCGGTGCTGGGACGACAGTTCGAGTCGTCGCTGATCCGTACGGCGCTCAAACATACGCATGGACGCAAGAACGATGCGGCGGTGCGGCTGGGGATAGGCCGCAACACCATTACCCGCAAAATTGCCGAACTCGGGATCGACGGCGCGAAAGACGATT
Organism: Burkholderiaceae bacterium; assembly: GCA_019752915.1. Taxonomy (GTDB): domain Bacteria; phylum Pseudomonadota; class Gammaproteobacteria; order Burkholderiales; family Burkholderiaceae_D; genus Rugamonas. The sequence goes on along the minus strand of JAIELO010000291.1, from coordinate 797 downwards.
AATCTCCTGCTGGCGGGACGGCGTGCGCGCCGTCTGTCCGGAAGGGGACGCTTTCAGGTAAGCTCTTGGCTGCAAAGCCAGGAGCTTTTTTTTATGGATACCTTTTGTCGGTGAATCTATGTTGGTGAATCTATGTCGGTGAATCTATGTTGATCAATTGTGTGGCCTATCAGGACGGGCAGAAGCTGGCCGATATTCCGGTGGCCGATATCAGCGAGTACGTGCAGCAGCCGGAGACTTTTGTCTGGGTGGCGCTACGCGATGCCCAGCCCGATGAACTGAACACCATGCAGGAAGAATTCGGCCTGCACGAACTGGCGGTGGAAGATGCGCGGCGTGGTCACCAGCGTCCCAAGATCGAAGAGTATGGCGATTCACTGTTCGTGGTGGTGAAAACGGTCGACTGGCAGGACGGTGATGTGGTGGTCGGCGAAGTCGATATTTTTGTCGGTGACAATTACGTGCTGTCGTCGCGCGATAGCCATAGTCTGCAGAATTTTCTCGGGGTGCGGGCGCGTGCCGAACGCGAACCGCATATGCTGCGCCAGGGTCCGGCCTTTGTGCTGTATGCGCTGATGGATGCGGTGGTCGATCGTTACTTCCCGGTGCTCGATATGCTGGAATCGGAACTGGAACAGATCGAGGAACTCATCTTCAGCAAGGGCAAGCAGCGCGACAACATCCAGCACCTGTATGAGCTCAAGCGCAAAGTCACGGAAGTGCGCCACGTGGTGGCGCCGCTGATGGAAGCGGTGGGGCGTTTGCATGGTGGCCGGGTGCCGGCGATCTGTCGCGAT
>JAIELO010000274.1 GCA_019752915.1 Burkholderiaceae bacterium | reverse complement strand
TATTCAGACGGTCGTAGCGCAGACCGGTACGCCAGTTCGGCATAAACTGGTAGACGCTTTGCAGATACCAGCCCGACTGGACACTGTTGTAGGAACTTGCGAGCGGCTCGGCCGACGCACTGGCGACATCCAGGCTGCCATGCTCGCTGCGCCGGAAGTATTCACCCTGCAGTTTGAGATTGGTCTGGGTGGCGTTGCCATTGGGCGCCCATTTCACAATGGCATCGGCGATCCACAAGGCACTGCGGCCACTGAAGGAGTGTTCGAGTCCGGCATCGGCGAAGCTGCGCTGTTGCGCAGCGCTACGCAAGTAGGACAGGCCGGCACGGTAGCTGGTCGAGGCACCGAGATCATCGCCAAGGTGCGCGAACACGGCCACCGCACCGGCGCCATTGCGATTGCGCTCGTTGCCGGGGAACGCCGCGCCATTACCGGCTTCAACACCCACTTCCAGATACTGGTCGAGCGGCGCCAGCCAGGTGGCCTGCACCCCGTCAGTCTTATACTGGCCGCCCAGCATTGCCTGATAGGCCAGTGGCGCATCGACAAAGTCCCAGGTGTGGGCATGCTGGCCATTCATATACCCGATGCCGGACAACATACGACCAGCTTTCAGGTTAAGGCCATGTTCCAGCGCGCGGGTGCGGATATAGGCCTCCTCGACTGCCGCTTCATTCTCCGGACTGAAGGCCAGCGTCAGCTGACCGGCGAACTGCGGATCGATATTGGCCGCGAAGGTCAGCTCCGATTCACCCAGATTAAAGCCACGTTTGCCCGGTCCGACTTCACCACCGCTCGGCATGAAGCCTTGCAAGGCGTACTGCTGGGGATCCTGACGCAAGTTCTGCAGCGTGCCACCAAGGATCATCGAGATGGCCGGATTGTAGAGATTGGCGGCAGGCGCCACGGCGGCGATGGCAGGCAGGTTCGTAGTGCCAACCGGCGCGGCAGACGGACCCGCCATTGCCGGGTCAGCACGCTCAGCGGGCTGGGCTGGGGCTGAGGCTGAGGGCACCGCTGCCGCGAGGGTCGCATTCCCTGCTGTGGCCTGCGCATCAACGCGTGCCTGCGCGGCAGTTTCGGCTTGCTGCAGACGCAATTCCAGCGCTTGCAAACGCTGCTCGTAAGCCTGCTTCATCTGGGTAATTTCGGCGCGCAGCGCCGTCAGACTGGCGGCCTCGCGTGGGGTCGATCGGGGTTTCTGGTCAGCGGCATAGCTCGATGGCGCTGCCACGGCGGCGCTCAGGGCGGCCGCCAGCATACTGGTCTTGAACATCTTGTCTTCCTGTGAAAGTCGATAGAGCGCGCCGCTGCATCCCCAACGGGCGCAGACGACGGCGAGTTACACAACAGTCAGGACAGGACGGGCGGTGCGCGCGAGTGGTAGCCACAACAGATGGCAACCCCCGCCGGTGCGGCAGGCTGAACGGGGCTAACGACGGCGCGTGCGTCGCGCAGCGGGAAGGAATGAAAACGGGTGTCGGCCGCAGCAGCGAGCTGGGCGAACGCAAGACACTGGGCACAACTGTGATCAAAGCCGAGTTTGGTGATGCCGCTCTGTCCGGCGTCCTCGGCGTGTTCGAGGGCGGACGCATCGGCCAGTTCGAGCACATTGACAACCCCGGCAACACTGGCGGCATGGGTCAGCGCGTGCGAGTACCCCATCTGCTGGGAGAACACCAGCAGAAGCGATAGCAACACATGCAGGAAATGCCGACGCACCATCACAAACAGACAATATTGTTGACTTGAACAGCCGTATTGTAATGCGAGTCGGCGGTTTTAGCGCAGGATTTGTCCACGCTGTTTTTCCAGAAACGCCGGCACCTTGGCAGCCGCCAGCTTGTTGATCGCCAGCAACAGCGCCGGCGTGACCTCCTGCCACGCGTAGTCGCGACCCAGCTGCCGGCCGATCTCCAGCAGGACGGCCGCCGCCACCTCGGCATCGGCCTCGGCACGGTGGGCCGCGCTGGCAAAGCGGATCCCGAGCTTGCTCGACAAATCACCGAGCCGGTAACTGCCAAAGCTCGGATACACACGGCGCGCCAGCTTCAGCGAACAAAGCAGCGACGGATAGCCGGGCGTCAGGCCCAGGCTCGCAGCCTCAGCCTGCAGAAACTTATCATCGAAACTGGCGTTATGCGCGGCCAGCGGGTCGCTACCGATAAACTCGAGCAACCGCGGCAACACCTGCGCGACCGGCGGTGCGCTGTCGACCATGGCCTGCGAAATACCGGTCAGACCGGTAATAAAGGCCGGAATACGCACCCCGCAGTTAATCAGCGACACAAAGCGCTCCACCACCTGTCCGTCGCGCAAGCGCAGCGCCGCCACCTCGGTGATCCGGTCGCCATTGGCCGGTGACAGACCGGTCGTTTCGAAGTCGAGCATGACGATGGATTGCTTGAGCATGGGAACCTTAGCCGAATGAGCCGAATTAACCGAATTTACGGGCTGCATCGAGCGCCAGACCGGCGCCGATACTGCCGAACAGATCGCCTTCCACGCGGCGCGCGGTCGGTACCAGTGCCGCGATGCGCTGACGCAGCAACTGCACGCCACTCGAACCACCGGTGAAGAACACCGTGTCGACGTCGCTGGCCGCCACGCCGGCATCGCGCAGCAGATCCTGCACCGTCTGTTCGACCGAGCTCACCAGATGGTCGACCGCAGCGTCGAACTGGGCGCGCGTCACCGGCAATGCGGCAGCGGGCGTCAGGCGCTCCAGTTCCAGCACCACCTGTTGCGCGTCGGACAGCGCGATCTTGCCCTGCTCGACCTGCATGGCCAGCCAGTGGCCGGCACGGTCATCGATCAGGCGTTGCAAGCGACCCAGCTTGTCCTGCTCGGCCGAGTCGCGCAGCAGATCGGCCAGCTGGAGCGAGGCTTTCTTGGTGTACGCCTGATTGATCGTATGCCAGGTGGCCAGATTAAAGAAATAACTGGACGGCACAGCGCTCTTGTTGCGCAACTGGCTGCCGTATCCGAGCAAGGGCATGACACTGGCCAGCGACAGATATTTATCGAAATCCGTACCACCGATATGGATACCGCCATTGGCCAGAATATCGTCACGCCGCTCGACCTTGCTGGCGCGCTGGGGCGACAGACGCACCAGCGAAAAGTCCGAGGTGCCGCCGCCGATGTCGGCAATCAGGACCAGTTCTTCGCGCTCGATCTGCGACTCGTAATCGAAAGCTGCAGCAATCGGCTCGAACTGGAAGGCCACATCCTTGTAGCCGACCGAACGGGCGATTTCTGCCAGCGTGTCCTGCGCCAGCTGATCGTGGGCGCCGTTGTCATCAATGAAATGCACCGGCCGGCCAAACACGGCCGAGGTGAATTCGCGTCCGGCCGCCAGCTCGGCGCGCCGTTTCAGCTCACCGATAAACTGGGCCAGCAAAGCACGGAACGGCAGCGCGCGCCCCGCCACTTCGGTCTGACCATCGATCAGACTGGTGCCGAGCAGGCTCTTCATCGAGCGCATCAAGCGACCTTCATAACCGGCCAGATAATCGGCCAGCGCGGCGCGCCCGAAGCGCACCACCTCGTCATCGGCGTTAAAGAACACCACCGACGGCAAAGTCACTTTGCCATCTTCCAGTCCCAGCATCACAGGCTGACCGGGATTGACCCAGCCGACCGTGGAATTTGACGTGCCAAAATCGACACCGCATGCAATGGCCATGTCGACCCTCACTACTATAAAGGGGCGTTATGTTAGCAGAACTGGCCGAAAAAAACTGTGCTCCGGCAAATTTAAAGCACAGCACCGCCACGCCACCGCACGGCCATTGTCCTGAATTTAAACGAATTTTAATGGGGGACGTAACGCGTTTGCGACGCATTCTCGTTACGTCCCTATTTTTCGGGCAATTTCTGATCGGGTAAATACGGCAGTGTATTTATTTCCGCAAAGAAAAACGAATATTATTGCCATGTGGTAATTTTTTCAGTATCCTCTTTGCCATTGCCCTTCGTGGCAGCAGAACTAGAACAGAGACCATGCGCAAAACCAAACAGACACCCGTAGTCTGTGCTGCCAGCAAGATTGCCGAAATCGCTAGCCGGGCACGCCCGGTCACGTCGTATGACGTGGCACTGGTCGCCGGGGTGTCGCAATCGGCCGTATCGCGCTGTTTCAAGCCGGGCGCCAGTGTCTCCCAGTCCACTTACGCCCGCGTGATGAAGGCCGCCGCCCAGCTCGACTATGTGCCGAATGCGGCCGCACGCAGTCTGATCACACGGCGCAGCAATATGGTCGCGGTGCTGATTACCAACCGCGCCAATCTGTATTACCCGGAACTGCTGGCCGAATTGAGCAACCAGCTGACCCCGCATGGCAAGCGCGTTCTGCTGTTTCCGCTCGCCAGCGAAGCCGATGCTGAGCGTGCGCTCGTCGATCTGTGGCAGTTCGGGGTCGACGGCGTAATCGCCGCTGCCCAGTTGCCCGCTAGGGCGGTGGCCGAATTCAAACGCCGTCACGTTCCGCTCGTACTGTTCAACCGCCTGCTCGACGATGCCAGTGTGGCCACCGTCAGTTGCGACCATCATGCTGCCGGACGCTTGCTGGCCGCAAGGCTGGCCGCCGCCGGGCACCGCCAGTTCGGCCTGATTACTGGCAGCAAGGATTCGCCGGTCGCCATCGCACGCCAGCAAGGCGTCTGCGCCCAGCTGGCCGAACTGGGCTTACCCACGCCCCAGATCGTCACGGGCGAATTCGATTACCACAGCGGCGCGGCCGGTCTTAAGTCCCTGATTGCCCGCTACGGCAGTGTGCCCGATGCAATTATCTGCGCCAACGATGTGATGGCCATCGGCTGCCTCGATTGCGCCCGCCACGAACTCGGCATCGACGTGCCGGGCCAGTTATCGGTCGCCGGACTGGATGCGGTGGAGCCGTCCAACTGGCTCAGTTACAACCTGACCACGCTACGCCAGCCGATGGCGCAGATGGCTGCCGCCGCCGCCCAGCTGGTCTGCCGCCTGATTGAAGTGCCGGGCAGCGACGCACGGCGCCAGCTGTTCGGCGCCGAGTTCATCGAGGGTGCCACCGCCCGTCTGCACCAACCCGGCAAGAATGCCGGCAACGCGCCTTTCAGCTTGCCGCTGCCACTGGCTATAATGTAGGCAATGAATGCCGCCAATCCGCCCCGCTTTACCCCCCATGGTCTGATCCCCACCGCCGAGCAGCAAGCCATCCAGCTGGCACAGCAGAAGGTGGTGCTGGTGGACGCCAACGCGGGTGCCGCCAAGACCACCACACTAGCCTTGCGGATCGGCGAAGCACTGGCCCGCAAACTGCCACCGGAGCAGATACTAGCCCTCACCTTCACCCCGGAAGCGCGCGACGTGCTGCACCAGCGCCTGCTACAGATCGGCGTACCCGCGGTACTGGTGGCGCGCCTGCACATCCTGACGTTCGAAGATTTCGCTAGCTGGCAGCTGGATCCGATCGATGGCGATGGCCTGCGCCGCTGCGACGAGGCGCGCCAGCTCAAACCGTACGCGCTGCAAGCGATCGACCGGGTTGGCCAGCGCTATGCGGGTCGCCTTGACGAGCTCGACCTGCAAACGCACAGCATCGCCCTGGCGCATTTCCTGGAAGTCCAGCTGCAGCTCAAAGCGACCATGGCACTCGATGGCGACTTCGAATTTATGGAGCTCGAAGAAATCGGCAACCTGCTGGGCGTACCCGTCACCGATTACCTGACCACGCTGGAATACGAGACCCTGCGCCTCGATGGTGGCGCCGGCGCGCTGTTCCGTGGTCCACTCGACGCCAGTTACGATCTGGCCTGCAATCTCGAGCAAGGTGCCAGACTGGCAGACCAGCTACCTGACTACCGGCTGGTGCTGTGTGATGAATTGCACGATCTGAACGAAGCGGCCTTCCGCATCCTCGACGCCCTGATCAGTCGCCCGACCTGCTTTTTTGTCGGTGCCGGCGACCGCGATCAGGTGATCCATGCCCGTCAGGGCGCGCTCGACAGTTATCTGAAAGAGCGTTTCAACAGCCGTTATCCGCGTCTGCAGCGCCTGCCACTGACCTACAGCTTCCGCCATGGCCCCCATCTGGCCCATGCCATGGCCTGTTTCAAGCAGAAACCCGTGGAATCGGCCTTGCCGCTGCATACGCAAATCCGCCAGGCCCATTACCGCGAGGACGATGCCGCCAACGATTGCGCCCGCAAGGTGCTGGCGGCCCTGCAAAGCTGGCGCAACGACGGCCATCCGGCTGACCAGTGCGCCATCCTGATACGCGAGCACCATCAGTCGATCGCACTGGAAAACGCCCTGATCGACGCCGGCATTGCCTACCGCACGCCCCCCATGGCGGGCTATCTGCAACGCGATGAGATCCTGTTTGTGCGCGGTTTGCTGGCCATTGCCCTGCGCGACTTCGCCGCCATCAAGTCGCCCCAAGTCCGCGCCGCCGTGGTCGACGCCCTGATGGCTTTTAGCGAAATGCGCTTTAGCGGCCAGCAAGTGGACCGTTTCAAGGCAGAGATTGCCAAAGAACCGGCCATGCTGGGCGAGCTATACATGATTGAACCGGAACAGCGCGACGGCGTGCTGCCCGACTACCGCGACGTCGCCGCCAGCGCCACCCGGCGCGCCGTGGTCGACGCGATCGCCTGGCTGTCGACCCAGGATCTGGATCAGCCGGCCGCTGCGCTGCTTGGCGAGCTGTGCGAACGGGTGCAACTGGTACGCACCGCGCGGCGCATCTTCGTGCGCCCGTTCGCCGCCGAAGTGGTCCACCGTTCCGTGGCAGCGCTACTGCAGATGGCAGAGGCCTCCGGTGACGGGCTACGCCAGTTCGCCCAGTCGCTCAACCGGCGCGAAGCGTTTATTCAGCCCCGCAAAGGCGCGAAAGCCGTACTGATCGAGTGTGTCGCAAATGCCAAGGGCAAAGAATTTGAGCACGTGATCCTGCCGTATCTGCAGGCCGACGAGTTCCCGCACCCGCGTCAGCCATTGGGCGACGAGGAAAATCTGTTCTATGTCGCGGTGACCCGCACCCGCCAGCGTCTGACGCTGCTATCCCCCGCCGAGCCGCTGCAGCGCAGTAGTTTTATTGCTCGAATGCAATTGGCGCAGAGCGCCAGCAGCGCCGAAGCCGCGCTGGAACGCAAGCGCTTGCAGCCAGTCCAGAGCGCCCCGGCCAGCGGGCGGCGCTACCTGACGGCCAGCTTCCACGAGAAGGATCAGGTCAAAGCACTGGGCGCCCAATTCGACATCGCCAGGCGTGCCTGGTACATCAGCGCGGACCGCGATCCGGCGCTTTTTGCCGCTTGGTTAAAAAAATAATGCACCGCGCCAATTTTTCTGAGGGAAACCCTTATATAATGCCGCATGCGGCTGGTGTACAAGCCTCACACCCCATGCATGTCCAAGAAAACAGTAACCAAATTCAGGAGTATTTCCATGAAAGCACAACAAAAAATCTTGCTGGCGACCTGCGCGCTGGCCGTACTGAGCGCTTGCAGCACCCCGGCACCGGTGGTCGCACCTGCTCCAGCACCTGAGCCAGTCAAAGCCGCTCCAGCACCAGCACCAGCACCGGTTGCTGCGCCAGTGGCCGTGTCGGTTCCAGCTTACCTGGACCCAAACAGCTCGATCTACAAAAACCGTAGCGTCTACTTCGACTTCGACAAATACAATGTCAAGCCAGAATTCGAAGCGCTGGTTGCTGACCACGGCAAATTCCTGTCGGGCAATCCTAACGTCGCCATCAAAATCGAAGGCAACACCGATGAACGCGGCGGCGCAGAATACAATCTGGCCCTGGGTCAGAAGCGCGCTCAGGCAGTTGTGACTGCACTGAAAGTGTTCGGCGTCAAAGACGGCCAGATGGAAGCCATCAGCTACGGTAAAGAAAAACCAAAAGCTGCTGGTAAAGACGAAGCTGCTTACTCGCAGAACCGTCGCGCTGACATCGTCTACCCAAGCAAGTAATTGCCTGCGCGCTAGCGACTCTGCTAGCGCCTCGGCAGACGCTCAATAACGCCCGGTTCGCCGGGCGTTATTGTTTGCAGCGCCGCCACAGTCCCGTCAGAAACTGATAAAAAAATCGCCGTTTTCCGGATTTGATTGTAGGCAACAAGTTGCGCCTTGCTATAATTCTGTCCATGTTCCGAATCGCGCAACGCACCACACTGCATCTCTGGATCGCCCTGCTGGCCGTCCTGTTCAGTGCGCTCGCGCCGAGCATTTCCCACGCCCTCGTACCGACTACCAATAGCGCCTACAGCATCGGTGCAATCTGTTCGAGCGACGCCAGCAAAGCCCCGGCAGGCAGCATGGCCGATTGCGCCTACTGCCTCACCCATGCCAGCCATCCCGCCCTGTTACCTGCAACCCCGGCGCGCTGCGCTGTGGTTGAGGGACACGATGCCTATCCACCGCTGCAAGCCAGCACTAGCCACCGCCAGCAGCACCGCGACGCCGCACAGGCGCGCGGACCACCAAGCCATTCCTGACCGTCTGTTCTCTTCCAGCCAAGGCGCGCATCGACGCACCCGGCGGTTATCACACACTCAGGAATACCATGAATACCCTCCAGACTCCTCTGGCGCTGGCACTGCTGGCCGCCTTTTCGACCCTCGCATGCGCGCAGGAAACACCGCAGCGCCAGATCGGCACCGTCATCATCGAAGGCAGTCGCCCGACTTCGCTGCCGAGCCAGATCCCGACCACGTTCGAAGGCATTACCCATGCCGACATCGACCGCAACATCAACGCTACCGATGCGGAAGACGCCCTGAAATACATGCCCAGCCTGCTGGTACGCAAGCGCTATATTGGCGACTACAACCATGCGGTGCTGTCCACCCGTGCGTCCGGCACCGGCAATAGCGCCCGCTCGATGGTGTATGGCGACGGCATACTGCTGTCCAACTACCTGGGCAATGGCGCCACGTTCGCGCCGCGCTGGGGCATGGTATCGCCCGAACTGATCGAACGTGTCGATGTACTGTATGGACCGTTTTCTGCCGCCTACGGGGGTAACTCGGTCGGCGCGGTCGTCGACTATGTGACCCGGATGCCGTCCCGCTTCGAACTGCACGCCAAACTGACCATGACCCACCAGCCGTTCCAGCTGTACCGCACGGATGGCAGCTATCAGGGCAAACTGGGCAGCCTCAGCGTCGGCGACCGGCAAGGCAGCTGGTCATGGCTGGTCGATTACAGCCACACCGACAGTGATGGTCAGCCACTCACCTTTCCGAACAAAGCTGTCAGCAGCACGCTAGCCGGCAAGAACGCCACCGTCGTGACTGGCGCGATCGCCGGGCTGGACCGCAGCAACAAGCCGTGGCAATTGCTCGGCACCGCTACCCAGTACCACACGATTCAGGACCAGTTCAAAGCCAAGCTCGCATACGACATCAACCCGACCCTGCGTGCCAGTTATACCTTTGGCCTGTGGCACAACAGCTCGGAAGGCCGCCCGGACAGCTATTTACGCGACAGTAGCGGCAATCCCGTCTACAGCGGCAGCGTCAGTATCGATGGGCGCGGCTACACGCTATCCAACACGGATTTCAATCTCTCCAACGAAAAGCTGCAGCACGTAATGCACGGCGTCTCGCTGAAATCCCAC